>NZ_BAEU01000136.1:0-62969 GCF_000246875.1 Halomonas sp. KM-1 | reverse complement strand
TCTAAATAGCGGCAAATCTTTTCACCCAGCAGTAGAAAGAGCGATACGATGACCGCAATGCCAAGTTGGAAAAGCCCCGCCTCATAGGCAGCCGCACCGACGATATTGGCAAATTGAATAGCCTGAAAAAACAGGTAGAGGCCGACGACGGTGCTTAGCACGGCGGCTACACGGAACGCGTTGGCCAAGGTGAAGAGACCGTGATGCGTATCAGTAGTGGTGTCCTCGGTTTTGGTGTTTTCCGGTGAACTCATTACCTCTCCTTTTAAATCACTGTATCCATTTGATTCAAAATGAGCTGATATCGGTATGGAAATCAGCGCGTCGGCAGTGGTTATCGGCGAGATTGTGAGTAACTTTAGCGAACCCTATTGAAGAGGCTCGGACACCGCCGAGCCTACCGGCTGGGTGACATCCTAGACTGGCCCGAGTCCGTATGAATCGGTAATTTCTGATTAAGAAATTTGACATTTGTCAATTTTTTGCTCTCTTTTCCTCAATTCCGTTCTTCCCAGGCCGATAAGGTCTATAGGCAGGCCCGGCCTGCCTATGTGCTAGCACAACGATAACGACAGCCTTCACTGAGCGTTCTGTTCGCCAAAGGTTGCCTGGCAGGAGAGCAAGGGATGAATTCCATAACGCTGACCAACATCCATGATGCCGAGCCTTTGTGGTCGGCGGAAAAATCGCATGAGCCGACGCCACGCCCGGAGCGACTGGGCTTCAGTACCCGCTTGACCTTGATGATTGTCTCCTTGGTGCTCATCTCGGTGATGTTGGTGGCTGGCCTGGTTTACGCCCAGTACCGTCAGTCCTTCACACAAGCTACCGTCAATCAACTGCAGGGTACCGGCGAAATGATGGCCGGTGCCTTCACCCAGTGGCTCGGTGCCCGCCAGGATGAGATCGCCTTCGTGGCGGGGCTCGACCCCGTACGCCAAGTAGAGGTCGAACCTCTCCAGCACCTGCTGACGCGCCTTGCCGAACAGAGCGGCTACTACGATACGATCTTCTTCGTTGGCGCCGACGGCGTGGGAGTAGCGGGGGTGAGTTTCGAAGGGCGTGCCGCTGTGATGTCTGCGGAGGAAGCCGCCGAGTTCCAGGTGGCAGACCGCGCCTGGTTCCGCGAGGCGATTCAGGGCCAGCCGGTGTTCTCCCAGCCGCTGGTGTCGCGTGCCACCGGCAATCAGGTGAGCAACGTGGTGGCGCCCGTGTTTGGCGATAACGGCGAGGTGGTAGGGGTGGTGCGCGGTGCGGTGCGGCTCGACGTCTTGTTCGAGCGTATGGCTGAGATGTCGCTCGGCGGAAGCTCCGACACTTATCTGCTGGGTGGCGATGGCATGCCGGTGACCCCGGTGGCGGCGCTGGCGGGTGAAAGCCGCGAGCTGGCTACCCAGGCGGCGGTGGCCATCGGTGCCGGTGAGCACGGGGTGGGCCGCTACGCAGACGCCGCCGGTACTCCGGTGATCGGCAGTTATACCTTCCTGCCGCTGCTCAATTGGGGGCTGGTGGTGGAGGTGCCCGAGCGCGAGGCCTTGGCCGAGGTGTCCCGGTTGTTCTGGATTCTGGTGGGTATCACCGCGCTGATCGTTTCGATCGCCGTGCTGGTGAGCCTGGGCGTGGTGCGTTCGGTGGTGAAGACCCTGGGGGGCGATCCTCGGCGGGCTGCCGATGTGGTTCGGCGCGTAGTGCAGGGCGACCTGACCATGCGAGTGCCGGTTAAGCCCGGTGACACCACCAGCCTGCTGGCACATATGCATGAAATGCAGCAGAAACTGCAGGCGATGATGAGCGACATTCGGCGGACTGCCGAATCGGTCAGCGTGGCGAGCAGCGAGATCGCTCAGGGCAACGAGGACCTGGCCAGCCGTACCGAGGAGCAATCCTCTTCGCTGGTCGAGACGGCATCGAGCCTAGAGCAGATGACCGCCACCGTTCGCCAGACGGCCGAGTCCTCCGCTCAGGCGCGTGAGCTGACTGTCGATCTCGATGAGCAGGCGCGCAATGCCAGTGGTGTGGGGCAGCAGGCGGCTCAATCCATGGGTAGCATCAAGCAGGCCAACAAGCGGGTCGAGAGCATCGTCGAGGCCATCGACGGCATCGCTTTCCAGACCAATCTACTGGCGCTCAACGCCTCTGTGGAAGCGGCGCGGGCTGGCGAACACGGCCGTGGTTTTGCCGTGGTCGCCACTGAGGTACGCAACTTGGCGGGCCGCTGCTCGGCCGAGGCCAGCAAGATCCGCGAGCTGGTCGATTCCAGTGTTGCAAGCGTCGATGAGGGCGAGCGTCTGGTGGGTATGGCAAGTCAGCAGCTGGCGAGTATTGCTGAGGGGGTGCAGCGGGTCTCGAGCTTCATCAGCGAGATTGCTACCGCTGCTACCGAGCAGTCGTCTGGCATCGAGCAGATCAACATGGCGGTTAGCCAGCTAGACGAAGTAACACAGCAGAACGCTTCGCTGGTGGAAGAGGCCACCGCCGCTAGCCACTCCCTGAGCGATCAGGCACGGGAGCTGGCGAGGCTGGTACAGCGCTTCAAGGTCGATGAGGGTAAGACGTTATCCCAG
The DNA here is from genome assembly GCF_000246875.1 of Halomonas sp. KM-1. Classification (NCBI taxonomy): domain Bacteria; kingdom Pseudomonadati; phylum Pseudomonadota; class Gammaproteobacteria; order Oceanospirillales; family Halomonadaceae; genus Halomonas; species Halomonas sp. KM-1. The sequence goes on along the minus strand of NZ_BAEU01000136.1, from coordinate 60,405 downwards.
TTGGCGTGATACGAATGGCCACCGCTTAGCTTATACTGCACGGCGGTGGCCAGTCTCATCATCATGCAAGCTCAACGGCCTCGCCGTGATGGCGCTCCGGGTGACGGGAATCGGTTACTATTGGTGGCGTTCCGATCTGCCGGGTGCCCTTTCCCCATGCCTAGTATCGATGTCGTCATCGACCTGTCCGCCGAGGCTTGCCTGGCTCACTATGAGGGTCGGGTAGGGCAGGTGCTGGCCTATAGCCTCGATGGCCGCCGGGTGGTGTTTCCCGCTGAAGCGCTGCGGCGCGTGGTGACGCGTGACGGTGTACACGGCACCTTTCGGCTCTCGTTCTCCTCAGAAGGTCGCTTTCGCGCGATTGTCCGCCTGAGATAGCCGCTCCAATCGAAATAGCGTTTAATCTTCGCTCTGTTTGTCGAATGTCAAACTTCGGCATCTCGTTAGGTTGTAAGAGCTCTGATATAACCTGGTCCGTGCCAATCGGCCAGCTTCGGGTGGCCGTGTACAAGGACCCTATCATGTTTACCAGCAAATCGCGGGAACCCCGCGAGTACCAAAATCGTGGCCTGGACGCCCTGGCCGAACCGCCCGAGGTAGGCCACGAGCTGTTCGTCGGTCTGAGCGCTCTTCGCGATACCCTGAGCAGTCGCCACCATACACGGGACTTTGCCTTCGCTCATGCCCGCTACCTGCGCAGCCGAGTGCTGGCGCTAGGGCTCATCTTTGCGCTGCTTTCGCCACTGTGGATCGTGGTGGACACTTTGGTACTACCGGTCGAACTTCTGCGTTATACGTTGCTGGGACGGGTCATGCTGATGCTGGGACTGGTGGGGGTGCTGGCGCTGGCCTATCTCAGCCGCGAGCGAATCCGGCGCATTCGTTTCAGCGCTGGCATGCTACTGGCGCTCCCGGCGGCCTTCTACTTGCTGGTGTTGGTCATCCTACCGCAGGAGCAGTTGGTAAACCTGGTTGGCTATGGCTTCATTCCTTTCCTGCTGGTAGCGGCACTCAGCGTGTTTCCCTTCACGCTGTTGGAATCCTTGGGGGCCGGCCTCGCCATGCTGGGGCTACTGGCCTTTGCGCAACTGACCGATGGCAGTTGGCTGAGCGGACAAGGGGTAGAGAGCCTCTGGTTACTGGCGACCCTGTTGGTAGTGTCCCTGGCGGCCAACCATTTCCAGCTCAGCCTGCTGTTACGGCTCTATCGCCAGGCGACCCACGACCCGCTGACCGGTCTCTTCAACCGGGGGGCGCTCGAGGTGCATCTGAGCAAAGTGCAGACCTGGCAGCGCGCAACCGAGGGGCAGGGGAGTTTCGGTAACGTGCCCTGTTCGTTGTTGATGCTGGACCTCGACCACTTCAAGCGTATCAACGACAGCTACGGGCACTCGGCGGGCGATAGGGTGCTGTGTCAGTTCGCGGACCTATTGGTGAGGCAGACGCGTCGGCACGATTGTGTTGCTCGCTATGGTGGCGAGGAGTTCGTCATCATTCTGGTGGGCAGCGGTGAAGCTAGAGCGATGGAAGTTGCCGAGCGCATTCGCTATGCCGTGGAGAAGAGCGAATTCACCGACCACGACGGCAAGATCATAGCGGTAACCACCAGCATCGGTGTGACCTGGCTGCTGCAGGACGAGCCGCCCCAGCAAGCGCTGAAACGTGCCGATGAGGCGCTGTACCGGGCCAAACGGGAGGGGCGCAACCAGGTCATGGGGGCTAACGATCCTTTGATTGGAGAGTGACGCCCCCTCAAGTCTTTCGACCACCTGCCGATATTCGATTTCATAGAGAGTCGTCTAGCGGGGTCCTGATGCCCAACAATTCACAGCAGGTAGCGTTGCATACCTGGCTGCTACTCGTGCCGCTTCTGCTGCTGGTCATGGGAGGCATCAATGGCCTGGCGAGCTGGCAGCTTCCAGTGGAGTGGCAGCCGGCTTGGGTCAGTTTGCCCATCATGCTGCTGGTGGGCGCCGGTCTGCTGGCAACGCTGCTGGGTCGAACCAAGATGGCACAGTGCTGTGGAGCACTGTTACTTCCGTTCGGCCTGTTCGCTCCCGCGCTGACCTGGCTACCGCCGGGGGGAGTCGCGGTGCTGCCGCAGTACATATCACTTTCTCCTGCAACCAGCATTGCAGTACTGATCGCTTCGATCTGTCTCATGGCAGGTATCGGCTCTGCGCGAGGTCGTCTCTCCTGGTGGCTCGGTGGCGTGGGGATCGTGCTGGTCGGTGGGCTTAGCATCGTCGCTGGGTTAAGACCCGATTTGCTTATACCTAGCCCTTGGGGCGCCGCCTTTGCCACGCCATTTACTGCCTTGCCTGCCTTGCTGACGGGCACCGCCATGGTGCTGATGGCCCGCAACCCTACCGTCTCTCCTGTGCTGATTCGTAGTGTGGTCATGGCATTGGCCGGTGGGGTCCTGTCGAGCGGCCTCGCCTGGTACGCGCTCACCTGGCAGCAGTACGATGCCAGACAGCAGCACGCAGCCGAGTTGTTCAATAACTTCAAGGTCAGTGCAGAGCGCGTGGTGGACAGGCATCAGCGTGAGCTGCAACGCATGGCAGCTCGCTGGGCTGAGTTCGGAGGATTGCCGCCGCCCTCGTTTCGGCAGGTCGAAGCCGATACCTATTTCCGTGACCTGCCTAGCCTGCTATCGCTCTACTGGCAGGATGGTGAGAGCGAGCGGTTTCAGTGGGGGCGGGAAAGAGAAGTGTCGTTCCAGTTACTCAACTGGCTGGAGCAGCATGACTGGTTGCTCGACTGGTTGGCAGTCGGCGGGGAGTATCCACGCTGGGTCTTGCCCGATGCCGCTCGTCCTGAGCTGGCTGTGGTGTCAGTACCGCTGAGTCAGCTTGCCGAGGGGCGGCTGATGGCCGTTCTTGACCTGCGCCGGCTGTTGGAACAGGAAATCCATTCGCTTGCTACGCCGCTTGCACTCTCCGTTCGACGCCAGGGAAGCCTGATGGTGGCCAATCGAGTCTCGGGCGAAGTGGCGACCGAGCTTCAGCAGGGCTTTTTGATACTGCCCGGGGGAGTCACCTTGAGCGTCAAGGTTCAGGGCGATGGTCCCTTCGCGATGTCCAGTCTGGGCGAGGCAATCCCCTTGGGCGTAGGGGTGGCGGGGCTCGTGTTGAGCTACCTGCTAGCATTCAGCCTGGCCATGGCCGATCTGAGCCGCCGCCGTTCACTGGCCCTGGCGCGTACTCAGCGGCACCTGCGGGCTCAACAGCGCGTGCAAACCTTGATTGCCCGCGATCAGCCGTTGGAAGAAACGCTCGGAGCCATTTGCCGCATTGTCGAGGCGCAGGTGCCTGGTGGCATCGTATCGATCATGCTGTGCGACGAGACGCGTCTTCATCTGGATCGAATCTACAGTATCAGCTTGCCTCAAGCATACTGCGACGCGGTCACTGGTACCGCGATAGGACCGAAGAACGGTGCCTGCGGTCGGGCGGCGTATATCCGTGATTTCGTAGTATGTGCCGATATCGCTCATGATCCCAACTGGCGAGGGTTTCATGCCCTTGCCGCCGAGCACGGTCTCAAGGCGTGCTGGTCATATCCCGTGAGGGCCAGCAATTCGGAGGTGTTGGGTACCTTTGCCATCTATTATCGCGAGCCGGGCGAGCCCAGGAAAAGCGACCGGCGCCGCGTGGTCGAGGCCGCCGAGTTGGTATCCCTGGCGGTGGAGCGTGAACGCAACCGTGAGGCGCTGAGGGAGAACGAGCAGCGCTACCGCTCGCTGTTCACCTATCACCCCGATGCGGTGTTCTCGCTCGATCTGGCAGGACACTTTACGTCGGTCAATGCTGCGTGCAGCAAGATCACGGGCTACGCCATGGAGCAGCTCATCGGCTCCCATTATTCGGTGTTGGTGTTGCCCGAGGATCGTTCGCGTATCCAAGCCTTGTTCCGCAATGCGGACCCGGGCGAGGCCTTCCGCTATTCCGCCACCATTTACCATCGCGAGGCGCGGGCCGTCTATCTAGATGTGACCAATTTGCCCATCGTCGTCAATGGTAGCGTGATCGGCTTTTACGGTATTGCCAAGGACATGACCGAGCAGCATCGGCGAGAGACGGAGCTGCGTATTCTCCAGCGCAGTGTCGAGGCCAGTATCAACGGCATCGTCATTGCTGATGCCAGGGCAGAGGGAAAGCCGGTCATTTACGTCAACGAGGCGTTCGAGCGCATCACCGGCTATGGACGCGACGAGGTGCTGGGGCGAAGCTGCAGCTTCCTTCAGGGCAGTGAGACGGATCCGGAAGCGGTGGCATCGATGGGCAAGGCGCTGGCCGAGCGGCGCGAGATCAACGTCACGCTGTGCAATTACCGTAAGGATGGTACGCCTTTCTGGAACAATCTCTACTTGGCCCCGGTGCGAGACGGAGAAGGCACGGTAACGCATTTCGTCGGTATTCAGCATGACATCTCCGAGCGTAAGTCCTATGAGGCGAAGCTCTCCTTCCATACCAGCCACGATGCGCTGACGGGGTTGGCCAATCGCTCTCTGTTCGAAGACCACCTTCTGCATGACGTTCAGCTGGCCAAGCGCCATGGCCGCATCCTGGCGGTGCTGTTCGTCGACTTGGACGATTTCAAGCCGATCAATGACAGCCTCGGTCACGAAGTGGGCGATCAGGTGCTGATTCAGGTTGCCCAGCGCCTGGCGGACGAGCTGGATCCCGGCGATACGCTGGCCCGCTTCGGGGGTGACGAATTCGTCATTCTGCTGCCTGAGCTTGCTCGTGAGGAGAGTGCCATTCGTCTGGTGGAGCGATTGCTCACATGTATTCGACGCCCGTTCCGGGTTGCCGAGCATGAGCTTTACATCGGTGCCAGTGTCGGTATCGCCTTTTTGCAGGATGAGCTGGAGAATCCGGTCGAGCTCATCCAGCAGGCCGATATGGCCATGTATCGGGCCAAGCAGAAGGGGCGAAACGCCTGGGAGTGCTTCACCAGCGATATCAACGATGAGGTCAGCGCGCGGATGGCATTGCGCAACGATCTGCAGGAGGCGATCGAGGCGGAGAACTTCGAACTCCATTACCAGCCCCTGCTCGATGCCCATAGCGGCGATGTGGTCGGAGTCGAGGCGCTGGTGCGCTGGAAGCACCCCGTCAAGGGTTATCTCTCTCCCGGCCTGTTCATCCCCTTAGCCGAGGATACCGGTCAGATCGGTCCTATCAGTGAATGGGTATTGCGTCAGGCCTGTCGGGACATGTGTCGGCTGGCGGCCGAGGGTTACGGCCAGTATCGCGTTTCGGTCAACCTCTCGCCGCTGCAGTTCCGGCGGCCAAATTTTTTGTCCAACCTGCAGCAGGCGTTACTCGAGACCGGGCTTGCGCCGGAATATCTCGAGCTGGAGCTGACCGAGGGTATCCTGATGGCCGACTCGGCCGCTGCCGTCGAAACGCTGCATCGCCTACGTGATATGGGCGTCGAGGTTTCCATCGACGACTTCGGCACGGGTTTCTCCAGCCTGAGCTATCTCAAACAGTTGCCGATCGGCAAGATCAAGATCGACCGCAGTTTCGTACGCGATATCGCCACCAGCCGTCATGATGGCGCGATCGTCCAGGGCATCATCTCCATGGCGCACCATCTGGGGCTTGCCGTGGTGGCGGAAGGCATCGAAGATGCCGAGCAGCGTGACTTCCTGGCGGCGCATGGCTGCGATGTGTTCCAAGGCTTCTTCTTCGCCCGCCCCATGCCGCTGCAAAAGTTGCGTGCTTACCTGGGACAGCCGACCGTCACTAGCGAGGGCGATGCACTACCGGCCAGCAGGTTTTCGTAGACGGAAACGACAATCGTAAGACAAAAAATATCAGTGACCCAAGGGTGGAGAGGCGAGGATGGGGCAGCAAGGGGATGAATTCATTCGGGTGGGGAGTCCGAGCGAGATCGAGGTGTTGCTGGATCAAATGATTCAGCCTGGCGGTGCCTCACTGCTGCTCGACAAGCCAGGCAGTGCCCCCATGCCGGTCGTGGTCATGGAGCAGACGCCACCAGCATCGATGCTTATCGACATCACGGCGGTGCGTGAGATCGTGGGGGAACTGAAGCGGGGTATCGGGTTTCGCCTGTTGGGCCAGGTACACGGGAAGATGATTCGTACGCCTGCACTCAAGGCTCTGCAGGTAGAGGTCCTGCAAGGACGGGTGCAATGTCAGTGCGATTATCCTCACTACCTGGAAGAGCTGCAGCGGCGTGAGGCCTACCGTGCCCGGCTGCGGCTGGGTATGGAAGTGGGAGCCATCCTGCGTGCCAGTGAAGGAGTGAGCGATGCTACGGTCCAGGGGGACCTCAAGGATCTCTCGCAGCAGGGGTGTCAACTGGAGCTGCCCTCTTCGGCTGCCGCTCTGCTGGCCGAAGCGGCTCTGGTGGAGGTCGAGCTGTGCTTTCCCAATGGTAGCCGCTTCATGGTGCAGGCTGCCCCGCGCCATCAGGTGGCGGACAGTGACCGCCAGACCTTGAGAGTGGGGTTTCAGTTCCACGCTTGCAGTGCCGAACAGGAGCGCAAGCTATGGTTCTTCGTGCGTGAGATCGAGCGCGAATCATCACGCTATAGCGACGAATCCGACGTAGGGCGACTGCCCTCGATGCTGTTCCAGAGCCAATCTTCCGGTGCTTCGCCAGCGGTAGGCAGGCGTAACTTGTTGACCTATCCCACTCCCATGGCGCGACGCCTGGCGCGGGTGGCAGGCTATCTGGATGCGCAACTGCTGGAACTGCAGCAGGGCGACGACGTCGATCCGGTACAGCTCTCCCGGCATGCCGACATGCTGCTCCAACTGGCCGAGGAGGATATCGAGGCGCTGCTATTCGCGACGCGCTGCCTGAGCCAGGAGCCGGTATTGGTGCGTCACGGACTGGGAGTGGCCGTGCATATGCTGGCCCTGGCCGGTACGAGTTCGGTGCCGCGGGATGTGCGCAAGGCCGTTGCCGCGAGCGCGATGATTCATGACTTGGGTAAGGGGCTGCTGCCGTCCGGCCTGCTTGCGGCCGGTTCGTTTGGGCCGGATGAGCATACCCAGCTCAAGCAGCATGTCGATCTGCTGATGCAGCGAATGGAGCGCTGCCAATGGCTGTCGGAGAAGGTGCTGCACGCCGTGGTGGTCAGCGCCAACGAGCGACTGGATGGTAGCGGATACCCTAAGCGTCTCATGAGTGAAGGACTTTCCGAGTTGGCGCGCATGAGTGCGGTCGTCGATGTGGTGGATGCCATGCGCCGCAACCGTGCCGACCGACCGGCTTGGCGTATCGATACTGTCTATCGGCACCTGCTCAAGTCTCCTGAGCAGTTCGACCCGCGCTGGGTAAAGCGTTACGTGCAGCGCTTCGGGCTGCGTCCGATCGGCTCCTTGGTGCGTTTCTCCGGCGGTGCGCTGGGCTGGATCCAGCGCCTCGATCAGCAGGGCAAGCCCTTTCAGGTACAGCTGGCCGACGAAGCGGTTCCGCCCGCTGAGACCATGGGTGAGGTGTTGCGCGGTGATGTCGAATCGCGCCTGGGCGAGATGGTCGAGGAGGTGCCTGTTTCGACCTGACGATTCTCCCGTCAGCAGGACTAAAGTTGGCCCATTTTCTGCCGATATAGCGAAATAACCCCTAGGTCGCGGGCTTTTCACCGGAACCCTTGGCGCGAAGCCTGCCAGAATAGCTGCATGGAAAAGGAAGCGTCATGACGACGATAAGCTCACTTGGCATTGGTTCCGGGCTGGATCTCAACGGCTTGCTCGATCAGCTCAATGCGGCCGAGCGCAAGAAACTCGAGCCGATCAAGCTGCAGCAGAAGAACCATCAGGCCAAGATATCGGCCTATGGCAAGCTGCAGAGCGCGCTGACCAAGCTGCAGGAAGCAGCCGCCAAGCTTAACGATCCGAAGTTCTTCCAGAACGTCTCGAGCAATGTCGTCGGCAGCGGCGTAAAGGCGGCGGCCAAATCGGATGCGCCGCCGGGGCGCTACTCGGTCAATGTCGATAAGCTGGCTACCGCCCAGAGTATCGTCGCCAATGGTGTGGAGAGTCGGACGGCCAAGCTTGGCGCAGGGCAGATCACCTTGACGCTTGGTAACGGCACGTCGAAAGAGATCGCCATCGACCCTGCCAAGAGTTCGCTCGAGGATGTTCGTAAGGCAATCAACGACAGCAAGTCGGGTGTCACGGCGACTATCGTCAATGATGGTCAAGACAAGCCTCATCGCCTGGTGATCACGTCCAACAAGACCGGCACCGAGTCGGCGGTCACGGCGGAGTTTTCCGGCGAGTTAGCTGCCCATCTGGGGGCCGGGGCCGAGATCACGGTCCATGCTCAGAACGCGTCGCTCACCGTCAACGGCATCCAGATCACCAGCCAGACCAACCAGGTGGAAGGGGCTATCCAGGGGGTGACGCTGGATCTGGAAGAGAAGACCAAAGAGGACGGTAGTGTCACCGTGGTAGTCGAGCGCAACACTCTGGCGATACGCGAGGGCATCAGTGGTTTCGTCAAGGCTTATAACGATCTGCGCAAGACCGTCAGCGAACTTACCAGTTTCAATGCCGACACCGGTGCGGCTGGTGAGCTGCTCGGTGATGGTGCTCTGCGCACCGTAGAGTCGCGTCTGCGCGGCGTGCTGAGTGGTGGAGTTGAGCAAGGCGAACTGCGCATGCTGTCGGATCTAGGGATCACCCTGCAGCGCGATGGCACGCTTAAGCTCGATGAAGAGAAGATGAGCGGCCTGGTTGCCGGAAACCCTCAGGCGCTGGCCAGTTTCTTTGCTGGTGAGAACAAGGCGGGCGGGTTGTCGGGCAAGCTGGGAGAGACCCTGGACCAAGTGTTGCGCGATCGTGGGCTGCTTGACAATGCCAAGCGTGGGCTCGAGTCACGCATCACCGGCCTCAAGGAGCGCCATGAGCGCATGGAACGTAGCATCGAGCAGACCATACAGCGTTACCGCGTACAGTTCGGTCAGCTCGACGCCATGATCGCCAGCATGAATCAGGTCAGCGATTACCTGTTCCAGCAGTTCGATATCATGAATGCCCAGCTTGGGCGCAAGAGATAAGGGTGCCCTCGGCTGTGCCGAGGCTGACGCCACAATCATTCAAGTCATGCCACCATAGGAGAGTTTCGCCATGACTGTCATGCGAGGAGCCGCCGCTTACGGCCGTGGTGCCGGTGCCTATGCGCGGGTTGGAGTGGAAAGCGGCGTGATGTCGGCCTCGCCCCACCAACTGATCGTGATGCTGTTCGACGGTGCCCTAGGCGCCATTCGCGCGGCGCGTATCCATATGCAAGCCGGCAACACGGCGGAGAAGGGCAAGTCCATCTCCAAGGCGCTGGATATTGTCAACAACGGCCTCCTGGCCGCGCTGGACACCGAGAAGGGGGGCGAGATCGCCGAGCGGCTTGGTTCACTCTACGATTACATCGGCAGGCTGCTGTTGGCGGCCAACCTGCACAACGATCAAGAAAGTCTCGACCAAGCCGAGAAGCTTCTGGATGACATCGCATCGGCTTGGCGCGAGATCGGCAGCGCGGGAGCGCAAGGCTAAATGGCAATGTCCACCCCACGTGCTGTCCTTGACGGCTATACCCGACTCCGGAAGCAGGTTGCTATCATGCTCGAGCTGGCAAGAGCCGGTGAGTGGGACGCCCTCATCGAGCGGCAGTCGGGCTACCTGCAGCTGGCGGACCAGCTCCGGCAGCTTGACAAGGAGGCCGAGCTTAACCAGGCGGAGGTTCAGCTCAAGGCTGATCTGCTCGAGGCGATTCTGGCCGACGACCTGGCCATTCGCGAGCAACTGCTGGCACGCCGCAACGAACTCGGACAGCTGATGGGCACCAGCCGACGGCAGCGTGATCTGCATCGTAGTTATGGCAAGCAGGCAGCCTCGGTCGTCGAAGCGAGAGACAAGTTCGATCCGGAGACGCCGTGAGTGGCATCACGCCCCTGCTGGATACGCTGCTCCACCAGGTGTTGGGCAAGCGTGTCGATACGGCGCCACCACGCGACCTGAACGAGCCCGTACGCCCGGTCGATCCGGGTGAGGGCCCCCGAGCCCTGCATAGCGACTCGCGGCTGGACGGGCGACGGCCTGCCGTGGCGCCACTCCCCGGTGCGACGACTTCCACCCAGCGTGGCGAAGGTCAGACACCGCGAGCCGATGTGCTATCGCCACCCGCTTCCACCCAGACCCACTTCAGCCCCTCGGCCCGAACCATTGCCGATCTTCTGCTGCGCTTTCCCGCCCCACCTTCGGTATTGAGCGCACCTGCTCCACTGATGGGGGCGAACGAGGCGCCGGGCGCCACCACGCTGGCCGACAGGCTGCAGACAGCCATACGCGACAGCGGTCTTTTTTACGAATCGCACCTCTCGCGCTGGTATCGGGGCGATGTGAGCCGCCAACAGCTGGAGCGCGAGCCGCAGATGATGCGTACGCTGCGCTTCACGCTGGCATCGACACCGCTCGGAACCACCGGCTCTGCGCCTGCCGCACCGTTGGCCGGGCAAAAGCCATTCACAGGCATGCCGCCAGGGTCTGGCCAGGCGAGCCCGGGTCAGCCGATACCGGGGCAGGCAATGCAGGGCCAGGCGCTTCCGGGGCAGGCGGCGCAGGCAGCGCAAACCTATATCTCGACAGAATCGTTGTATCCCGCTGCAGCGCGCGGCGAGCGTCCGGGTGGTGAAGCGCAATCTGCCCACCTGGGAGCGGCAAGGGATGTTCCGATGTCCGCCGTGTCCCGTGAGGGTGGGGAGATGTCGGCGCGTGAAGTCGTAGATCCCTCGCTGCGGGCTCGCGGCGAACCTGTGCACGAAAGTCTTCAAGGGGTGGTCCGTCATCAGCTCGAGATGCTGGTAACGCCCATCCTGCGTTGGGAGGGGGATGTCTGGTCGGGCATTTTCCTGGCCTTGATGATCCACATGCCCGCCGGTGCCCGGCGCGATGGGGATGAGGCCGACAGCGGTGAAGAGGACGCCACATCCCAAGCCTGGCACTCCGAGCTCCGGTTGACGGTGCCCAAGTTGGGTGAGATTCGTGTTGCCCTGTGGTTGCAGGAGCACCGGCTCCGGCTTCAGCTGTCGAGCCGGGACCATACTGCGCTGACTGCCTTGCAGGCCGAAGTACCCGAGCTCGAGCGCCGGCTCAGGGCGGCTGGGGTCGAGACGGTATTGATCGATGCTCGTCCGTGGGAGACGGTTGTGGAGAGGGGGGGCTATGACGAAACCCAAGCCTGAGCGTCGCCGTCAGGCGGTGGCGCTGGCCTATCGTGACGGCGATGATGCGCCGCGAGTGCTGGCCAAGGGCTACGGTGACATGGCCGAGCGAATTCTGGCCGAAGCTCAGCGGCAGGGAATTTATGTCCACGATGCACCGGAACTGGTGTCGCTGCTGATGGGGCTGGATCTCGATGAGCGCATCCCGCCGATGCTCTATCAGGTCATCGCCGAACTGCTCGTTTGGGTGTACGAAGTCGCCGACACTCAGGATTTACAAAGAAACGATTAGTGTGTTCATGTAAAAAATTGTAACATGATGTATTTTCCAATCGCTTTGTCAAGTGGGTCGTGTGATTTTTTTTGTGTTGCTGCACAAGGCGTTAACAATCTAACCCTTAAGACTTAGCAGGCTCAGTAGTATGCCTGAATGAGCCTCTGGTGCACTAGTGGTTGGCAGGTTGCAAAACAGTGGTCACAATGCGGATGTAAGCTTTTATAGGATTTCAGTGCGTGTCAGGTATTGCTTTGCCTGCGCGCTCTGAGCTCCGACACAGAATGTAAAAAACTATAAGTACACGTGATTCAACCGCGTGCAGGGAACCTAAAAATGAAGAACACGAATCACCTGGATGAAATCCAGGAGCTCAATCTTGCCTATCTGCTCCTGGCTCAGCGACTGCTCAACGACGACCGTGCGGCGGCCATGTTTCGCCTGAAGATCGATGGTGAAACCGCAGATCTTCTCTCGTCGCTTGGTGTCATTCAGCTGACCCGCCTGGCGCGCACCAATCAGCTGCTCTGCCATTTTGGTTTCGAAGGTGCCGAGCAGCTGCGTCAAGTCATCGATAACCCCCGTGACAATGGATTGTCCCAGTTCCACGCCTCGCTGCTCATGGCAGGCCGTGGAGCGACTTCCATGTCACGGGGGGTGTGAGATGTCACAGAAAAGCCTCGTCGAGGAGATGCAGCAGGTCCAGTTGGCCATCGAGTTGATCGAGCTGGGGGCGCGTCTGCAGGTGCTGGAAACCGAGACCGACCTGAGCCGGGCACGCCTGATTCGGTTGTTCAAGGAGGTGCGTGGCATGTCGCCGCCCAAGGGCATGCTACCGTTCTCCACCGACTGGTTCATTACCTGGCTGCCCAACGTGCATGCCTCGCTGTTTTACAACATCTATCGCAATCTGCTCGAGGAGCAGGGGTGCGAGAGAATGCAGGCTTTCGTCACTGCCTATCGCCTCTACAGTGAGCAGGTCGGCATCGACCAGGCTGAGCCGGTGCTGGCGTTGACCCGTGCCTGGACCTTGGTGCGGTTCTTCGAAAGCGATTTGTTGCAGCTTTCGAAATGTACGCATTGCAGCGGCCACTTCGTCGCTCATGCTCATACGCCGGATCACGATTACGTCTGCGGCATCTGCATGCCGCCCTCACGTGCCGGCAAGACGCGTAAGCGTCGCGAGCGTGAAGCTGCCGAGATCGAGCAAGAGATGGTGCTGACCAAGCGTGTCGGTTGATTAGCTTGCCGTCGAACGCTCGATGAAACCTTTTGAACGCCGCCCCGGCCGGGGCGGCGTTCTGCTGTCTATCCACTCGAATTCACTCTTTTTTTTCTGTGTGGCCTCAAGTGTTGCCGAGTCAGGCCGATAGATTGGGTTAACGACGACTCGCATCCACTAAAGGGTATCGGTTGTGCTGATTCTGCTTGGTTACATCGTAGTCATACTGTGTGTCTTCGGTGGCTTCGTGCTCGCCGGCGGCTTCCTTGGCCCGCTCTACCAGCCCACGGAGCTGTTGATGATCGGTGGTGCCGGCGTGGGAGCGTTCATCGCTGCCAACAACGGCAAGGCGATCAAGGCCACGTTCAAGATATTCCCCAAGCTCAAGCGCACCAAGAAGTACAACAAAGAGATGTACCTGGAGCTGCTCGCAGTCCAGTTCAAGCTGCTGACCAAGGTGCGCCGCGAAGGCATGCTGGGCATCGAGCGCGACATCGACAGTCCGCAGGAGAGCGCACTGTTTCAGGAGCACCCCAAGGTGCTGGCCGATCCGATGATCATGAACTTCCTCACCGATTACCTGCGCTTGATGGTAGCCGGGGGCATGGATCCCATGGAGATCGACGAGCTGATGCTCCATGAGATCGAGACCTTTGAACAGGAGGCGCACATCCCGGCAGATGCCATCGCCAAGGTGGGCGACGCCATGCCGGCATTTGGGATCGTGGCCGCCGTCATGGGCGTAGTGAAGGCCTTGACCTATGCCGATGCCGGGCCGGAGCAGATGGGGGAGATGATCGCCCACGCTCTGGTCGGAACCTTCCTGGGGATTCTGATGGGCTACGGTTTCATCAATCCGGTGGCCAGCAGTATCGAGCGCCAGATCAAGGAGGCGGAGAAGATGCTGCAGTGCATTCGTATCACCCTGCTGGCCAGCCTGCATGGTTACGCACCGCAGTTGGCGGTTGAGTTCGGCCGTAAGGCCCTGCACACCGCCGATCGGCCGGGCTTCACAGAGCTCGAGACCTACGTGCGTAACGCCAAGTCGGGTGCGGCAGCGGAATGAGTGCGGCGGGAGACAAGCGCCCGATCATCATTCGGCGCAAGAAGGTCGTCCACGGCCACCATGGCGGGAGTTGGAAGATCGCCCTGGCCGACTTCATGACGGCCCTGATGGCCCTGTTCCTGGTGATGTGGATTCTGTCGGTGGCCAGTGACGAGCAGCGTCAGGGTGTGGCGGATTACTTCAGTACGCCATTGACCGGCGCGGTCATGGGGGGGGATCGCTCGGGCAGTACCCGTGCCATTCCCGGCGGCGGCCCCGATCCGGCCCATAGCGATGGGGAGCGGGCTCGTATCGATACGCGGGAGTACTCACGGCCCAGCGAGCAGCAGCGTCGCTTCTTCATGGATCTACAGCGGCGTATCGAGGCGGCGATCGATGCCGATCCCGAATTGCGCGAGCTGCGCCAGCAGATGCGCTTCGACCTGACACCCGAGGGGCTGCGTATTCAGCTGCTCGATCATGAACTCCGACCGATGTTCGCCATCGGTAGCGACCGTGTCGAGCCCTATATGCGAAGTCTGCTGCGTACCATTGCACCGTTGCTCAACGACTTGCCCAACTACCTCAGTATCAGCGGTCATACCGACAGCCGCCCCTATGCGGGGGGATATCGTGGCTACAGCAACTGGGAGCTCTCCAGCGACCGGGCCAATGCCTCGCGGCGTGAGCTGGTGGCCGGTGGGCTTGACTCGGATAAGCTGCTTCGCGTCTCGGGCTTCGCGGATCGCGTCATGTTACCGGATACCGACCCGTTCGATGCCGACAACCGTCGCATCGAGCTGTTGGTGCTGCTGCCGGAGGTGGCTGAGTACATTCGTCGGCCGGGTATTCTGGGTGGTCCAGGTGTGCCGAGCCCGATGAGTGCGCGACTGGAGAGCGAGGTTGATCTGGCGCCCGTTGAGCAATTTACCGAAAGTCTGCGCCGCACGCTCAATCCCCAATAACCCCTTTTGACACCAGGTGGTGAAGCGCATGGATATCACGGATTTCTATGACACTTTCTTCGAGGAAGCCGAAGAGCTGCTGGCCGACATGGAGCGCTACCTCTTGGAGCTCGATGTGGACGAGCCTGACAGCGAGCAGCTCAATGCCATCTTCCGCGCCGCCCATTCGATCAAGGGGGGGGCAGGCACGTTCGGCTTCGATGCTCTGCAGAAGACGACTCACCTGTTCGAGAACCTGCTCGACCATACCCGCAAGGGCGAGCTTCGGCTGCGTCGGGATATCGTCGATACCTTTCTGGAAACCAAGGATATGCTCAGCGATCAGCTAGACGCTTATCGCAATGGCGATGAGCCCGATCAGGAAGCTTTCGAGCGAATCTGCCAGACGCTGCAGCGTCTGGCGCTCGAGGAGATCGGTCAGGACCTGGAGAGTGGGGTGCCGGCGGTGGCCAGCCCCCAGCTTGCAGCGAAACCCGAGCCCGAAGCCCCCGTGGAGCAGGGCGCGGCGAGCGACTCCGATCTGCGTGTCGTGGCGCTGCTCAACGTCGGGGAGAAGGACCGCCAGCTTCTCGTCGAAGAGCTGGGGCAACTGGGCGAGGTCGTCGCACAAGGGGGCGACGAGTCGTGCTATGAGGTCACGCTCAGTTCCAGCGTGAGCAACGACGATATCGAAGCGGTGATGTGCTTCATCATCGACACCGATCAAATCAAGATTCGTGGGGCCGATGCGGGCGAGGCGCCCCAAGCCGCAGCCCCGGCAGCGGCGACAGAGGTGGCGGAAGTGCAGTCGGCCCCGGTTCAGGCCGCAGTGGAGCCGACCCCTTCGGCTTCGTCCGCCGCCAGTGTTAAGACCGATAGTGTCAAGACAGACAGTGCCAAGCCCGACAGCGAGAAGCCTGCCAAGGCGAAAGCCAAGGCCAAGGGCGGCGGCGAGTCCACCTCCATTCGGGTGTCCGTCGACAAGGTCGATCAGATCATCAACCTGGTGGGCGAACTGATCATCACCCAGTCGATGCTCGATCAGACCGTCAGCGAGATGGACAACGTCGCCAACAGCGCCCTGCAGAACGGCATGAGCCTGCTGCAGCGCAATGCGCGGGACCTGCAGGAGTCGGTCATGTCGATCCGCATGATCCCCATGGATTTCGTGTTCAGTCGTTTCCCGCGGGTGGTGCGCGAAACGGCCGCCAAGCTGGGTAAGGAGATCGAGCTGGTCACGGAAGGCGAGTCCACCGAGCTCGACAAGAGCCTCACCGAGCGCATCATCGATCCGCTGACGCACCTGGTGCGCAACAGCCTCGACCATGGCATCGAACCGCCCGACGTACGTCAGGCGGCAGGCAAGCCGCGTACCGGCAAGCTGGTGCTCTCGGCCAAACACCAGGGCGGCAACATTATCATCGAGGTGATCGACGACGGTGCCGGGCTCAACCGCGACAGGCTGTTGGCCAAGGCGCGGGAGAACGGTTTGCCGGTTAGCGACACCATGAGCGATGACGAGGTGTGGCAGCTCATCTTTGCGCCGGGGTTCTCCACCGCCAAGGAGGTCACCGACGTTTCCGGGCGCGGGGTGGGCATGGACGTGGTCAAGCGCAACATTCAGGGTATGGGTGGGCACGTGCAGATCATGTCCAAGCCCGGGGAAGGGACCACCATCCGCATCGTCCTGCCGCTGACGCTGGCGATCCTCGACGGTATGTCGATCAAGGTCGGCAACGAGATGTTCATCCTGCCGCTCTCTGCCGTGCTCGAGTCGCTGCAGCCGTCGCGTGAGGATCTCTATGCCATGGCCGGCGACGACGTGGTGCTCAAGGTGCGCGATGAGTACCTGCCCGTGGTGGCTGTACACGAAGCCCTCGACGTGCCCAAGGCCAAGACTGAACTGACCGAGACTATCGCCGTGATCGTACAGGGCGAAGGGCGCCGCTATGCCTTGCTGGTCGACGACCTGGTCGGGCAGCAGCAAGTGGTCGTCAAGAATCTGGAAACCAATTACCGCAAGGTGCCGGGCGTCTCCGCCGCTACCATCCTGGGCGATGGTAGCGTGGCGCTGATTCTCGATATCACCGGCTTGCACCGCCTGAGCCGGGAAAAGAAGGAAAAGCGCCGACCTGTGCGCAAACCGGCACTCGAAGCCCTCACCAATGAAGAGCTGGAGACCTGATCATGAACCAGACGAACGAATCAGCACTGGCCGCGGCCGAAGCCCACAATCGCGAGTTCCTGGTGTTCTCGCTGGGCGAGGAGGAGTACGCCATCGATATCCTCAAGGTGCAGGAAATTCGTGGCTACGAGAACGTAACCCGCATCGCCAACGCCCCGGATTTCATCAAGGGGGTGACCAACCTGCGCGGCGTCATCGTGCCTATCGTAGACCTGCGCATCAAGTTCCACCTCGACAAGGTGGAGTACGGCGGCCAGACCGTGGTGATCGTGGTCAACGTCGAAGATCGTGTCGTCGGCATCGTGGTGGATGGCGTTTCGGACGTCATGACGCTCTCACCGGACCAGATCAAGCCGGCGCCCGAATTCGGCGTCACCCTGTCGTCGGATTTCCTCAGCGGCCTGGGCAGCCTCGACGATCGCATGTTGGTCATCGTCGACATCGACAAACTGCTCACCAGCGATGAGATGGAGCTGGTCGAGCGTGTCGCCGAGTGAGGCTGTCAAGTTTTTGACGAACAAGCCGATATTATCATTACCGGCGACTCGTCAGCGGGGAATTGCCAGGGAGGAAGACGTGAAGCTAATCGATAACCTGACGGTCAGGGCCAGTTGGTTTCTGGTATTGCTCTTTTTCGGCGGCATGATCGTCGTGCTGAGCGGCCTGGGCCTCTATGCCTTGCAGCAGAGCGCCGCCGCCGTCGCGGCCATGGCACCGCATGCCGGAGAGTCGGGCGCCGCTTACCTGGCGGCGTTCGAGACCATGTCCGGCCTGATGCGCCTGGCCATCGTTGCCGTACTGGCCGGGTCTTTGTTGGTCATGGTCATCGTCGTGTGGGGCATCAGCGTCAACGTGCTGAAGCCACTCGCGCGCCTGGTGGGGTATTTCGAAGGGTTGGCCAAGGGCGATCTTTCTCAACCGGTGGAGAGGCGCGGCAACAACGAGATCGGTCGGCTCTTCAACTCGCTCAGGCATATGCAGGATGGGCTTTCTCAGACCGTCGGCACGGTGCGTAGCAGTAGCGAGGGCATCTACGTCGGTGCCCAGGACATTGCTGAGGGCAACGGTGAGCTGTCGTCGCGTACGGAGCAGCAGGCCGCCTCACTGGCCGAGACCGCCTCGAGCATGGAGGAGCTGGCTTCCACCGTGGAGCAGAACGCCGACAATGCGCGGCAGGCAAGCCAGCTGGCAGTCGAAGCCTCGCGTACCGCGGCTCAGGGTGGCGAGGTGGTCGGTGAGGTCGTTGCGACCATGCACGACATCAGCGAGAGCTCGCATCAGATGTCCGACATCATCGGTGTGATCGATAGCATCGCTTTCCAGACCAATATCCTCGCGCTGAATGCCTCGGTGGAGGCTGCCCGCGCCGGAGAGCACGGCCGCGGCTTTGCCGTAGTGGCTCAGGAAGTGCGCAGTCTGGCAGGGCGCAGTGCCTCTGCTGCGGGGGAAATCCGCACGCTGATCGCGGCGTCGCTGGAAAAGGTCGACGTCGGCACAGCCCGTGCAGACAAGGCGGGTCAGACCATGAGCGAGATCGTCGCCGCCGTGCAGCGAGTGAGCGACATCATGGACGAGATCGCCTCGGCCTCGCTGGAGCAGAGCAATGGCATTGGGCAGGTCAATCAGGCCGTGACCCAGATGGATCAGGTCACCCAGCAGAATGCCGCGCTGGTACAGCAGGCGGCGACGGCGGCGACTCAGCTCGAAGCCGAGGCGGCTCGCCTGCGTGAGGCCGTGCTGCGCTTCCGTCTGGCAGGGCAGGCCGGCAAAGCGGAGCAGGAGCGTGCCGTGCGGCCTGTTTCCGGTGGCAGCCAAGTCGCCAGGCTGGAGCACGATCCGCTGCCGGCCAAGCGCCACAATGCCCAGGCAACATCGTCGAATGCTACGCGAAATGAAAAAGAAGAGGAGCAGTGGGCCTCGTTTTGAGGTTTCGATGCTCTCGAGCAGGTGGAGACACGCACGCTGGTACTCCGCTTCCTGATGAAATGCGGTAGTTGGGGGAATAACAAATGCGCAATAACCAACCGGTGACACAGCGGGAGTACAAGCTGAACGATCAGCACCTGCTGATCACGCGGACCGATCTCGATGGCCGCATCACTTACGCCAACGCTGCGTTCGTCGAGGTCAGCGGCTTTGAGCATGTCGAGCTCATCGGGGCCAACCACAACATCATTCGTCATCCCGACATGCCACCCGAAGCCTTTGCCGACCTATGGCAGGCGATCAAGCGCGGCGACTCCTGGCAGGGTGTGGTCAAGAACCGGCGTAAGGATGGCGATCACTACTGGGTCAACGCCACGGTCACGCCGATCGTCGAGAATGGAGAGTGCCTCGGCTACACCTCGGTGCGTACGGCAGTGGAGCCTCATGTTGCCGAGGCGGTAGGGCGTGCCTACGAGCAGCTAAGAGCGGGTCGCTCCGGCCTTGCCATCCGCCAAGGGCAGGTGATTCGTCGCGGGCCCCTGGGGTGGCTGGCACGTACCAACCTGCACAGCATCCGTGCGCGGCTCTCCATGCTGACGTTTTCGGCGCTGCTGCTGCTTACCATCAGCGGAGGTGTCGGGTTGTACGGCCTGCAAGTTTCGGGCGAGCGTCTGGCCGAGCTCAACCGCGACGGTTTGCAGGACGTGATTCGACTGCAGCAGCTCGATCAGGCTATCGCCGATGCGCCGCAGCGGCTCTCCGGCCAGGAACGTATGGCGCTGCTCAACGTACGTCACGATGTCGCCGAGTCCCTGGTGGTCGGCAGTGAGCGTTTGACACAGCTGTGGCAGGAGTATCTTGCGCGGGACGTGAACCGTACGCCGGTTGCCATGGAGTTCGATGCGGCACTGACCCGTTACATGCAAGAAGGTCTGGTTCCCATGGCGGAAGCGCTGGGTGGCCCCGAGGCGTTCGATGCCATGATGGCGTTGAACAACGAAACGGCGGGGCTGCGAGAAAGTGCCGATGCGCTGTCGGACCTGGTCAATCAGCTCGTGGAGCAGCAACGGCTCGCGGCGTTGAGCATGGCGGAAGAGGCCGAGCGTGGCCAACAGCAGATGTTGTTCGGGCAGTTGGCATTCCTGGCGCTGGGCTTCGTGCTGCTGTTGGTCATCAGCGTATGGATCATGCGTGCCATCACGCGACCGGTGCGACGTGCCATCGATTTCAGTCTGCAGATCGCTTCGGGCAACCTGGCGGTACGTTCGCCGAAACAGAGTCGTGATGAAATCGGCGAGCTGCTGGGTTCGCTGGATACCATGCGCAAGAGTCTCTACAGCACGACCGAGAGGGTACAGCAGGGCATCGACGTGGTAACGCCGGCGTCGCGCTCCATCGCTCAGGGCAACGAGGATCTCTCCGCGCGCACCGAGCAGCAGGCCGCCTCGCTGCAGCAGACCGCCTCCAGCATGGAGGAGATGACCACCACGGTGCAGCAGAACACCGACAACGCTCGTCAGGCCAGTGGGCTGGCGCTGGACAATGCCAGCCGCGTGCGCGACACCGGCGAGCTGATGCACGGCGTGGTGCAGACCATGGGGCGCATCACCGCCGGGGCGGAGAAGATGAAGGACATCATCAACGTGATCGACTCCATCGCCTTCCAGACCAACATCCTGGCGTTGAACGCCTCGGTGGAGGCGGCGCGGGCGGGAGAGCAGGGGCGTGGCTTCGCGGTGGTGGCCGGCGAGGTGCGCAATTTGGCCGGTCGCAGCGCGGATGCCGCCAAGGAAATTCGCCAACTGATCGACGGCTCGGCCAGCGAGATCCATGAAGGCGCCAGTCAGGTGCAGCGAGCCGAGCAGGCGATGGCCGAAGTGGTGGCGGCCTCTCAGCGGGTCAACGACATCATGGGTGAGATCACCGCCGCCTCGGAAGAGCAGAGCAGCGGTATCGGCCAGATCAATCAGGCGATCACCGAGATGGACCAGGTCACGCAGCAGAACGCCGAGCGCGTGCAGCAGAGCGCGCGGGCAGCCAGCGACCTGCAGCATCAGGCCGAACAATTGGCACAGACCATCCGTGTCTTCCGCTTGCGGGGGGCCGGGCTCGAAAAGGTGGAGAGCCTCTCGGGTAACAAGGATGCCAACACGCATCATCAAGCCGGCACGCAAAGAAAGCCGGTCCAGACGCCAGCCTTGCAGCATGACCCTCTCCCCAGCAGGCGAGCATCGACCGGAAACCGGCCGGCCGCCGAGGAAGAGTGGGAAACGTTCTAATGGGGATTCTCATGAGGCGGTGAAGGATAATAACTATGCGTGACAATCAACCGGTGACACAGCGGGAACTCAAGCTTGACGATCAGCACCTGCTCATCACGCGCACGGATCTGGAGGGGCGGATCACCTATGCCAACTCCGCATTCGTGGAAGTGAGTGGGTACGCCCACGAGGAGTTGATCGGGTCGCCTCACAATCTGATCCGCCACCCCGACATGCCCAAGGCAGCCTTCGCCGACCTGTGGAAGACCGTGAAGGGCGGTAACACATGGCAGGGAGTGATCCGGAACCGATGCAAGAACGGTGATCACTACTGGGTGCAGGCTGCGGTCACGCCGATCTTCGAAGAAGGCAAGTGCCTGGGCTACACCTCGGTGTGTACACGCGCTGCGGAAAAGGATATCGACAAGGCATCGAAAGCCTATGCCCTGCTGCGGGAAGGGAGGGGCAAGCTGGCATTCAAGCAAGGGCAGCTGGTGCGTCGTGGACCCTTGGCGGTCCTGGCCCGGCTCAACGTGCACACCATTCGTGCCAAGCTGGTAATGCTGACCGTAGTCCCCGTCTTGCTATTGTTGCTCAGCGGTGCCGTGGGGCTCTACGGGCTCAAGGTATCGGGCGACAGGGTTGCTGAACTGAACGGCAATGTGGTGCAGGATATTGCCGATCTGCAGCGCATCGATCAGCTGCTGAGCCAGCTGATGATCGATCTGGAGCGACCGGTGCGCAATCCCAGAGCACTACGGATGGAGCAGATTCAAGAGTTGGCGGGTGAGGCGGAAGGCGTCGTCGAGCGAAT
The DNA here is from genome assembly GCF_000246875.1 of Halomonas sp. KM-1. Taxonomy (NCBI): domain Bacteria; kingdom Pseudomonadati; phylum Pseudomonadota; class Gammaproteobacteria; order Oceanospirillales; family Halomonadaceae; genus Halomonas; species Halomonas sp. KM-1. The sequence continues at coordinate 38,528 of NZ_BAEU01000136.1, read as the reverse complement.
CCAGGCCGCCTGGGCGAGCTTCCTCGAAGGAGAGGATACGACCCTCGGCGAAGTGGCTGAGTTGAGCACCCGGCTCGATACTGCCATCGATGGCGGTATCCGTCCGACCCTGAAGGCACTGATCGACGGCAGCGGCTTTGCCGCCTATGAAGCCTACAATGACGTGCTGCGCCCGGAAGTCGACGCCATGGGCAGCAGCATCAACACCCTGGTAGCAGGCAAGCTCGACTATGCTGATCGATTGGCTGCCGAAGCCGAGCGCGGTCAGCAGATGATGCTGACCGGCCAGATCGCAGCGCTGTCGGTGGGGATTCTGTTCCTGGTTCTGCTGGGCATCTGGACCCTGCGTGCGATTACGCGACCGGTTAACCGGGCCGTCGATTTCACTCTGCAGGTGGCCTCGGGCAATCTGGCGGTGCGCTCACCGGACCGGACCCGCGATGAGATCGGCGTGCTGCTCGGGGCACTCAATACCATGCGCAAGAGTCTCTACAGCACGACCGAGAGGGTGCAGCAGGGCATCGACGTGGTAACGCCGGCGTCGCGCTCCATTGCTCAGGGCAACGAGGATCTCTCCGCGCGCACCGAGCAGCAGGCCGCCTCGCTGCAGCAGACCGCCTCCAGCATGGAGGAGATGACCACCACGGTGCAGCAGAACACCGACAACGCTCGTCAGGCCAGTGGGCTGGCACTGGACAATGCCAGCCGCGTGCGTGATACCGGCGAGCTGATGCACGGCGTGGTGCAGACCATGGGGCGCATCACCGCCGGGGCGGAGAAGATGAAGGACATCATCAACGTGATCGACTCCATCGCCTTCCAGACCAACATCCTGGCGTTGAACGCCTCGGTGGAGGCGGCGCGGGCGGGCGAGCAGGGGCGTGGCTTCGCGGTGGTGGCCGGCGAGGTGCGCAATTTGGCCGGTCGCAGCGCGGATGCCGCCAAGGAAATTCGCCAACTGATCGACGGCTCGGCCAGCGAGATCCATGAAGGCGCCAGTCAGGTGCAGCGAGCCGAGCAGGCGATGGCCGAAGTGGTGGCGGCCTCGCAGCGGGTCAACGACATCATGGGTGAGATCACCGCCGCCTCGGAAGAGCAGAGCAGCGGTATCGGCCAGATCAATCAGGCGATCACCGAGATGGACCAGGTCACGCAGCAGAACGCCGAACGCGTGCAGCAGAGCGCGCGGGCAGCCAGCGACCTGCAGCATCAGGCCGAACTGCTGGCTCGTGCCATCCGCGTGTTCCGCCTGCGCGGCGCCGGCCCTGAGCAGGTGCCGAGCCCACAGCAGAAACATTCTTTCGATGCACGGACCGAACGAACGAGTGCCGCCCCCGCGTTGTCGCACGACCCGCTTCCCGTGAAGCGGGCCGCCGTCAAGCCGAGCAAAGTGGCCACCGATGAGGAGTGGGAAACGTTTTGACACAGTTTCGGGCGCCCGGTAGCGAACCGGGGCAATGGTCAGGGCTGGGTCACCTGGAGCGTGACCTGGTGCTGACCGATGAGGACTTTGCCAAGATCCGCCAGCTGATCTATCAGCGGGCCGGAATCGTACTGGCGGAGCACAAGCGTGAGATGGTCTACAGTCGTCTGGCCAAGCGCTTGCGGCATCATGGCCTGACCCGCTTCAGCGACTATCTGGAAAGGCTGGCACGCCAACCCGATGCGCGGGAGTGGGAGGCATTCACCAATGCTTTGACCACCAATCTCACCGCTTTTTTCCGCGAGATGCACCATTTCCCGCTGCTGGCAGAACACGTCAGAAAGGCCACGGGGCCTGTGCGTATCTGGAGCGCGGCGGCCTCCACCGGCGAGGAGCCCTACTCCATCGCCATGACGCTGCACGAGAGCCTGGGTGCACGAGCTACCGAAGCTCGTGTGGTGGCGACCGATATCGATACCGAGGCCTTGGCCCGTGCTCGGGCCGGGGTCTATCCCATCGAGCAGGTGCGCAAGCTCGATGATGAGCGGGTGAGGCGCTTTTTCCAGAAAGGGCGGGGGCAGCAAGAAGGTTTGGCCAGGGTGCGTCCGGAAGTGACGTCCATGGTGGAGTTCCTGCACATGAACCTGCTGGCTCCTCAATGGCCGATCAAGGGGCCTTTCGACGCCATCTTTTGTCGTAACGTGATGATCTATTTCGACAAGCAGACCCAGGCACGCATCCTCGAACGCTTCGCTCCCTTGCTCAAGCCCGATGGCCTGCTATTTGCCGGCCACTCCGAAAATTTCTCGTACATCAGCAAGGTATTTCGCCTGCGTGGGCAAACCGTTTACACCCTGGCCTAGCAAGTGCCCGTGCTCGGCCAGTTTTCGCCTAATGCCTAAAGTTTTTGCCGACCGTGCCGATCAATGAGGCATACCCTTTGCTGCGGGTCGCAAAGACTCCCCTACGTGACAGGAGATTTGCCTTGGGATCGAACAGGATCAAGGTGTTGTGCGTTGACGATTCGGCGCTGATTCGTGATCTGCTCAGCGAGATCATCAACTCGCAGCCGGACATGGAAGTGGTGGCCGTGGCACCGGATCCACTGGTCGCGCGCGATCTCATCAAACAGCACAACCCCGATGTCCTGACGCTCGACGTCGAGATGCCGCGCATGGACGGTCTCGACTTTCTCGAGCGTCTCATGCGTCTGCGTCCGATGCCGGTGCTGATGGTCTCTTCGCTGACCCAGGCCGGTTCGGAAATCACACTGCGTGCCCTGGAGCTGGGAGCGCTCGATTTCGTCGCCAAGCCGTCGCTGGGCATTCGCAGCGGTATGCTGGAGTACGCCAACGACATCGCCGAGAAGATCCGCGCCGCCGCCAAGTCGCGACCGCGACAGGCGCGTCAGGCTCAGGCAGCACCGCGTGAGGCGCTCAAGGCGCCCCTGGTATCGAGTGAGAAACTGATCATCATCGGTGCCTCCACCGGCGGCACGGAAGCGATCCGTGCCGTGCTCGAGCCGCTGCCGGCCAACAGCCCGGCCATTCTGATCACGCAACACATGCCCGGTGGTTTCACCCGCTCTTTCGCCGAACGGCTCAACCGCCTGTGCAACATTACCGTGAAGGAAGCCAGCGACGGCGAGCGTGTGCTACCGGGGCATGCCTATATCGCTCCGGGGGATGCACATCTCAAGTTGGCGCGAAGCGGGGCGAACTACGTTGCCAGACTCGACGACGGCCCGCCGGTCAACCGCCATCGCCCATCGGTGGACGTGCTGTTCCACTCCGCCGCCACCCAGGCCGGGCGCAACGCCATCGGCGTGATACTGACTGGCATGGGCAAGGATGGCGCTGCCGGCCTGCTGGAGATGCGTCAGGCAGGCTCGGCCACCCTGGCACAGGACGAAGCGAGCTGCGTGGTCTTTGGCATGCCGCGGGAAGCCATCTCGCTGGGCGGGGCCGTGGAGGTGGTCGGCCTCGACGAGATTCCGGAACGACTGATGGCACTGGTGGCCGTGTCCGGCCGTGCCCAGCGTGTCTGACTATTTTCTATTTCATCAAGAACAACAACAAGAAACAGGAATTTACCTGTCTTAATCGCGAGGAACGCCGAAATGAGCCGCATTTTACGTAACATCAGCATTCATGCTTCCATGATTGCCGTGCTGGTCTGCTTTGCCGTACTGATCGGTGTGGTGTCGTTGCTCTCGATCATGTCGGACCGGCAGGCCACGCGAATCATGGTCGATCTCGATAGTATCAACGTGCAGCAGCTCAACGAGATCAACCGTGCCGATGCGCTGCTCAACGTGGCACGCGTGAGCCTTGAGATCGCTTCCAACCAGATCATGCTGGGTCGTATGGCAGATGCCAACCAGCAGCTCGATATCGCCGCCAATCGCATGGATCGCGCAGAGGTCAGGCTTAGCAACTTTGCAGCCGTGCCGAAGTCGGCTGAGGCACAGGAGCTGGCGCAGCAGCTCGAGCGGAATTTTCATACCGTGCTGGGCCTCGTTCGTGAGCAGCATATTGCTTTGGACGAACTCAATACACCGGGATTCGGTAATCTTCGTGACCAGTTGATCGAGCCGAGTAACGCGCTGGCTGAGAACATGACCGAGTTCGTTGCCTACGGTTTCAGCAGTGGCCAGGCCATGACCGAAGACTTCCGCGTTCAGTCGGAGCGCTTTGTGTTCATCACCCTGGGCGCGCTGTTGCTGGCGCTGGTGGTACTGGTGCTGGTCTATGTGGGGCTGCGCAGCACGGTGATCCGCCCGCTCAACTCGGCGGTCAAGCATCTGCAGGCCATCGCCAAGGCCGACCTGACGGCCAGAATACCCGAGGGCAGTCGCAACGAGATCGGCAAGCTCTTCAATGCCATGCGCAACATGCAACAGAGCCTGACGCGTATCGTCGGCCAGGTGCGAGACGGCAGCAGCTCGATTCATATCGGTACGCGCGAGATTGCCAGCGGCAATGCCGACCTCTCCTCGCGCACCGAGCAGCAGGCGGCTTCGCTCGAGGAGACGGCCTCCAGCATGGAAGAGCTCACTGCCACGGTGCGCCAGAATGCCGACAACGCGCGTCAGGCCAGCGGGCTGGCCCTGGATGCCTCGACCACGGCAGAACAAGGCGGCGAGGTGGTGGATCGCGTGGTCAAGACCATGGTGGGAATTTCGACCAGCTCGCAGAAGATCAGCGATATCACCAGTGTCATCGATTCCATCGCCTTCCAGACCAACATTCTGGCATTGAACGCCTCGGTGGAGGCGGCGCGGGCCGGTGAACAGGGGCGCGGTTTCGCCGTGGTGGCCGGTGAGGTGCGCAACTTGGCCAGCCGCAGCGCCACGGCGGCCAAGGAGATCAAGGAGCTCATCGATGGTTCGGTGGCTCAGGTCAAGGAAGGGTCGCTGCTGGCCGAGCAGGCCGGCGAGACCATGGACGAGGTGGTCAAGGCCGTGCGTCGGGTCACCGACATCATGGACGAGATCTCCGCAGCGTCCCAGGAGCAGAGCGACGGTATCGAGCAGGTGAGCCAGGCGGTGGGTCAGATGGATCAGGTGACCCAGCAGAATGCCTCGCTGGTGCAGCAGGCAACGGCCGCCGCCGCCTCGCTGGAGGAGCAGGCGAATCGTCTGGAGCAGGCCGTGGCCGTGTTCCGTCTGTCCGGCGACGTGGAGTCCGAGATCAAGACAGATGCTGGCGGCGGGGCTTTGGCGAAGCGCGCCGGCGTGCCTGCCCTGGCCGAGCCGGGCGCCTCGTCGCGCAGCGCGTCGCGCGTACCGGCCGAGATCGACCCCAAGCCCAGCCGCAAGCCCCGTAAAGAGACGGTGGCCGAGGGTGACTGGGAAGAGTTCTGAGTAGTGTAAACGAATCCCGACGGCACTTGGGCGGCCGTCGGTCATGGATCATTGCCTGGATAGAAGAGAGGAATCCCGATGGCCGATAAGAACATGAGCTTTCTGGTGGTAGACGACTTTCCGACCATGCGTCGGATCGTTCGGAGCCTGCTCAAGGAGCTCGGTTACACCAACGTCGAAGAGGCCGAAGATGGCCAGGAGGCGCTGAGCAAGCTGCGCGGCGGTTCGTTCGAGTTCGTGGTGTCCGACTGGAACATGCCGAATCTCGACGGCCTGGAGATGCTCAAGCAGATTCGCGCCGATGCCGCGCTCAAGGACCTGCCCGTGCTGATGGTCACGGCCGAGGCCAAGAAGGAGAACATCATCGCGGCAGCCCAGGCGGGCGCCAGCGGGTACGTGGTGAAACCCTTCACCGCCGCCACGCTGGAAGAGAAACTCAACAAGATATTCGAGAAACTGGGCAAGTGATGGCGGCTGGCCTGTCCTGCTTGCGAAGGAGACGACAAGATGAGCTCAAACGAGTCGCCCGGTGCTGCCGGTGAGGACCTGGTCCAGCGCATCGGCCAGCTGACTCGCATGCTGCGGGAAAGCATGCGTGAGCTGGGGCTGGACAAGGAGATCGAGAAGGCGGCGGAAGCCATCCCCGATGCGAGGGACCGGCTGAACTACGTCGCCACCATGACCGAGCAAGCGGCCGAGCGTGCTCTGAATGCCATCGATCGTGCCCAGCCCCTGCAGGATTCGATCAGCAGCGGCGCCGAGTCGCTAGACAAGCGCTGGGCAGCGTGGTTTGCCGAGCCCAAGGAGCTCGACGAGGCGCGCGAGCTGGTCAAAGAGACCCGCTCCTATCTAGCCGAGGTGCCCGACAAGACCCAGGCGACCCAGAAGGAGCTGCTCGAGATCATGATGGCCCAGGACTTCCAGGACCTGACCGGCCAGGTGATCAAGAAGATGATGGACGTGATCCGTGAGATCGAGCACCAACTGGTTCAGGTGCTGATCGACAACGTACCCGAGGAGCTGGCCCGCGAGAACATGCAGCGCAAGGCCAACGACCAGTGGGAGAACGATGCGCGGCGGCGGGAAGAGGGGCTCAAGAACGGCCCGCAGATCAAGCCCGGCGCCGATGTGGTCACCAATCAGGATCAGGTGGACGATTTGCTCGACCAACTCGGTTTCTGATTGTAGTTTGGCGATTTGCTTAGCCGTCTCTTCCAACTGCACTACCTTCCCTGCGCCGAGGGTCGTGGCCGATAAAGCCACGATCATCGGCGCTTTTTGGCGTATCGCCATGCCCCCGTTGACGCCACAATGGCCACCGTGCGGAAAAGTGTGCGGGAGCCATGGCCGACCAGAGCAGCGATCAGGAAAAGACCGAAGAGGCTACGCCTCGTCGCCTCGAGAAGGCGCGAGAGGAAGGCCAGGTCGCCCGCTCTCGTGAGCTGACCACCTTCATGCTGCTATTGGGTGGTGTGGTCGGCATGTGGTCGATGGGGGCGCTGCTTTACGACCAGTTGGGCCTGGTAATGGAGCAGGCCTTCCTGTTCGAGAGGCGTCAGGCCTTTGAAACCGGTCCCATGCTGAGCAATGTGCTCGACCTGGGAACGCGCACGCTGTTGACCATGCTGCCGCTGTTTCTGTTGTTGACGGTGGTGGCATTGGTGGCACCGGCGCTGCTGGGCGGTTGGCTGATCTCGGCAAAGTCACTCAAGCCTCAGATGTCTAAGCTCAACCCGTTCAAGGGGCTGAAGCGCATGTTCGGCGTCCAGGCCCTGGTCGAGCTGTTCAAGGCGGTGGCCAAGTCGACGCTGATAGGCGGTGTGGGCATGGCATACCTTTACTTCAACCGCGGGGAATACCTGTCGTTGATGGATCAGCCGACCACCCAGGCGTTGGCGCGGGCTTTGATGATGGCTGCCCAGGCCTGTGGGCTTATGGTATTGACGCTGCTGGTGGTGATTCTGATCGACGTGCCTTACCAGCTGTGGAGTCATGCCAAGAAGTTGCGCATGTCCAAAGAGGAGGTCAAGCGCGAACACAAGGAGTCGGAGGGCGACCCGCACGTCAAGGCGCGGATTCGCTCCCAGCAGCAGGCGATGGCGCGCGGTCGTATGATGAGCAAGGTACCGGAGGCCGATGTGATCATCACCAACCCCACCCACTATGCCGTGGCGCTGCAATATGACGAGATGCGCATGGGGGCTCCCCGCGTTGTAGCCAAGGGCGCCGACATGGTGGCGGCACGTATCCGCGAGCTGGGCGAGGAAGCCGGCGTTCCGCTGCTTCAGGCGCCACCGCTGGCCCGGGCGCTGTATCATCACGTCGATCTGGACCGCGAAATTCCGCTGGATCTGTATACCGCCGTGGCGGAAGTGCTGGCCTGGGCCTTCCGTCTCAAGCACGTTACCCAAGAGGGGGGAGAGGTGCCGCCTACACCCGAAGACTTGCCTATCCCAGAGAGCCTGGCCGTGCCGGCTACTGACACGGGCAATGATGCCGCTGATCAGGGGCCGTCCGTGCCCGATGGAGCGCGTCGATGAAATCCCTGAGCCATCTCATTGGGCGTCGCGACTGGATGGGCGACGTGCGCATGAAGCTGCTGGCCGGTCCGATCCTGATCATCATGATCCTCGGCATGATGATCGTGCCGCTGCCGCCTTTTGCACTCGATCTGCTGTTCACCTTCAACATTGCACTGGCCGTGATGGTGCTGCTGGTCAGCATGTTCACCCAGAAGCCGCTGGATTTTGCCGCTTTCCCGGCGGTGCTGCTGTTTACCACGCTGCTGCGACTGTCGCTCAACGTGGCTTCGACCCGGGTCATCCTGATGGAAGGACACCAAGGCGGCGACTCCGCCGGCAAGGTGATCGAAGCCTTCGGGCAGTTCCTGATCGGCGGCAACTTCGCCGTGGGCCTGGTGGTGTTCCTGATCCTCGTCATCATCAACTTCATGGTCATCACCAAGGGCGCAGGGAGGATTGCCGAGGTCGGTGCGCGCTTCATGCTCGACGCCATGCCCGGCAAGCAGATGGCCATCGATGCCGACCTCAACGCCGGCCTGATAGGCGAAGAGGACGCACGCAAGCGGCGTGCCGAAGTCGCCCAGGAGGCCGACTTCTACGGCTCCATGGACGGTGCCAGCAAGTTCGTGCGCGGTGACGCCATGGCCGGCCTGGTGATCATGGTGGTCAATATCATCGGCGGGCTGCTGATCGGCATGCTGCAGCACGGCATGGGCTTCGGCGATGCCGCCAAGACCTACACCCTGATGACCATCGGCGATGGCCTGGTGGCCCAGATTCCCGCCTTGATTATCTCAACCGCTGCCGGCGTAACCGTCTCGCGGGTCAATACCGAGCAGGACGTCGGCCAGCAGATGATCAGCCAGCTGTTCGTCAACCCTCAGGTCATGGTGCTGGCGGCGCTGGTCATGGGGCTGCTGGGGCTGGTACCCGGTATGCCCAACCTGGTGTTCCTGATCTTCACCGGACTGCTGGCTGGCTTGGCCTGGATGCTGACGCGCCAGAAGGAGCAGCAACTGGTCGAGCAGGAGCTCAACACTGAGCCGCTACCGCAGCCTGAGGCGCCCGAGGCCAGCTGGGACGACGTGCAACTGGTGGATACACTGGGCTTGGAGGTCGGCCACAGGCTGATCCCGCTGGTGGATCAGCGCCAGGATGGCGAGCTGCTGGGCCGCATCAAGAGCGTGCGCAAGAAATTCGCTCAGGAGGTCGGGTTCCTGCCGGCTGTGGTGCACATTCGCGACAACCTGGAACTGGGTGCCAACACTTACGTGATCACCCTGAAGGGAGCCGAGATCGGCCGCGCTGAAGCCTTCCCGGGGCAGTGGCTTGCCATCGACCCCGGTCAGGTCACCGGCCAGCTCCAGGGCACGCCGACTGCCGACCCGGCCTTCGGCCTGCCGGCGATCTGGATCGACGCGGGTCAGCGCGAGCACGCCCAGGTGTACGGCTATACCGTGGTCGATGCCGGCACGGTGATCGCTACCCATCTCAACCACTTGCTGCACCGCCATGCGCCCGAGATGCTCGGCCGTCAGGAGGTTCAGAAGCTGCTCGACAAGCTGGGCGAGGAGCAGAAGTCTCTGGTCGAAGATGTCGTGCCCAAGGCCGTCAACCTGACGGCGCTGCAGCGTATCCTGCAGAACCTGTTGGAAGAGGATGTCTCGATTCGCGACATGCGTACCATACTGGATACGCTGGCCGAGTATGCCCCGCATCAGCAGGACACCAACGAGCTGACGGCGCTGGTACGCATTGCTCTTGGGCGGACGATTACGCAGCAATGGTATCCAGGACGCGATACGCTAAATGTGATCGGCCTGGATGCCCAGCTCGAGCAGGTGCTGATGCAGGCCATGAACGGCAACGGAGCACTCGAGCCCGGGCTGGCAGCAACGCTGATGAGTCAGGCCGAGCAGGCAGTCGAGCGGCATGAGGCCAGCGGAGAGCCACCGGTACTGGTGGTCCAGCACAGTCTGAGGCCGCTGGTGGCCAGGTTCCTGCGTCGGCGCATGCGCCACCTGGTGGTCATGTCACAGGCGGAAATTCCCGATGATCGGACACTGCGCGTCACGTCGCTGGTGGGAGGTCGATAATCAATGAGTGTCATGCGGTTCCTGGGAGCCAACAGTCGCGAAGCCATGCGTCAGGTGCGTGCGGCGCTTGGCGATGAAGCCCTGATTCTGGCCAACCGACATACCGAGCAGGGGGTCGAGATCCTGGCGATGGCCGAGTCGACAGCACCGGCTTCCAGCGAGGGGACTTCCCATAAGCAGCCCGAGCCCGAGGGTGCTGCGGCCCGAGCGGTGCCGACAAGCGCAGACCCGGCTCAGTCGCAGGTGCAGGCCTTCGAGGCCATGAGCGCCAGACTGCTCGAGGAGATGCGTGATATGCGCGCCCTGCTGGCACGCGAGAGAAGCCGGCCGGAGGCGGGTGGTACGGTCGGCGAGCAGTTCGTGCGGGCAATGCTCGAAGCGGGCTTCAGCCCGGCGCTGGCCGAAGAGGTCGTGGCGTCGTTGCCGGAAGAGCTGGCTGAGGTCGAAGCGCTGGACGAGCGTGCCATGGCCTGGCTCGTGCGCCAGCTATCCAAGCGACTCGAAGGCCTGGACGACGAAGCCGCCTTCATGGACCGTGCCGGTATCGTGGCGCTGATCGGTCCTACCGGAGTAGGCAAGACCACCACCACGGCCAAGCTGACGGCACGCTACGTCATGCGCCACGGCACCCGGCCGGTGGCGCTGGTGACCACCGACAGCTTCCGTATCGGCGCCCATGAGCAACTGCGCATCTATTCGCGGCTGCTCGACGTTCCCATGTACGCTCTCAACGCCGACCAGCCGGTATCGGATCTGCTCGAGCGCATGAAAGGCAAGTCATGCGTGATCATCGATACGGTAGGCATGAGCCAGCGCGATCAACGCGTGATTGAACAGATCGGTCACCTGCGCGGCGGCGACACCTCGGTGCGTCTGGTGCTGCTGCTCAATTCTGCCAGTCAGCCGGAGACCCTGGAGGAGGTGGTGGTGCGCTATCGTCAGGCGGCCCAGGCAGCCGGCGGCGAGATTACCGACTGCATCATCACCAAGCTGGACGAGGCGGGCAGGTTGGCCCCTGTGCTGGACATCATCATGCGCCACGGGCTGCGGCTGCTGTTCGTCTCTCACGGCCAGCGGGTGCCGGAGGACATGGCCCTGGCCGAGCCCGTCTCGCTCATCGAGCAGTGTCTGGCCAATCGTGTGCCCCTGGCTCGTTCCACCGCCTCGCCGACGGCCCCAGACATCTCCTCGCGCGGTGCCGGCAATCTGCTGGGGCAGGGGCGCCGACTGGCTACGGTGCTGCAGGCGTTGCGCCAGCGCTTGCCGGCCTTCGACGGGCTGGAATCCGTATGGAACTTGCTGGGTTTGCCGGCTTCCGTGCAGCAGCAGCGTCTCGATGCGCTGCTGGCGGATCATCCCCGGCCTGGCCAGGCCCACGGCATGCTTTGGAGCGAGCGGCGACGGGTTCCGGGCGAACACTGGGCGATGCCTGATGTGGCACTGAATGCAGAGGGAACCTGGCTGGCGCTGCCGCTGTTGCAGCATCGCCAGGTGGCGGGCCAACAGGCGCGTCTCGAAAACGCGTTGCAGCACCACGATGCCGGTGTGCATCTGATGAATGGGCTACCCGATGCCGAGGCCGGCGACTGGCTGGAGCGCCAGGGCGTGTCCTGGTGCAGCCAGGTTCGGGGCAGTCTGCGGGTCGCCCATGCGGGCGAGCGTCACAGCTTGGCGGCGCTGGAGTCGATGGCCGAGGCCACCGGCCAGGCTAGCTGCCGCTTCCGCGGCGCTTCGGCACGCCTCATGCTCGCGACGCTGCCGGTAGAGGTGAGCTTCAAGGGCAGCCGCCGTGAACGGTCGGGCTTCGACGCGCAGGCCTGGTTTGGTGAGGTTCGCGATGCGGAGAGCGGCAAGGCCTTGGCCAGACGCTATTGGATCGTTCCCGCCGAGCTGAGCCACGATCCCCAGCCGCTGCTGCTCGCGCTGCTGCAAGCCGATGTGCTGCCGCAACTCGCTCGCCGCGCCTGGCAGCGCCTCGAGCATGCTGAAGCTGGCGATCTGCGTGCCGATGTCCGCTTGCTCATGGCCAGCGGACTGGCCACGGTGGCAGCCCACCTCGACCTTGCCGAAGACGAGGCCGCCATGGATCTCAGAGCCGAGCTGTTGGGCCTCGGCGGTGGGCGTCGCCGACGCCGAGACGTGGCGCTGCTCGAGTCTCTACTACAACTTTTCCTGGTGCGCGATGCCATTCGCCACCTTGGCCTCGGTGAACGGGAGACAGGCTAGATGGGATGGGACCAGGCCGCGGGCTTGCGCCAATGGGCAAATGGAACGACGCAGGATGAGTGCCCGACACACGTGGCCGAGATGCTGGTCGAGCTGGCCACAGGAAACAAGGCGGAGAATGTCCGACCCAAGCGGTCCAGTGCTCAGCCTGCCGGCACCAAGGCGGCGGTGGAGCGACCGAGGCCGCCGCGCAGTGAGGGGGAGCGGACGCTGATGGTGCTGGGCCTGCCGGGCACTGCCGAGCGACACACTGCACGAGTCACCGAGCTGCTTGAAAGCTGGGCGCAGGAAGGGCGGCGCTGGGTAGGCGATCCCGGCAGCTGGCGTATCGTGGCGCTACCGATCTCCAGCCCGCATCTGTCGCTGCTGGCAGCGCAGCAGTCGCAGTGGGCGCTGTGGATAGACGACGATCTGGAGGCGTTCCGCCGCGGTTATCGCATGCTCAAGCAGATCGCCGAGCAGGGTGGCCCGCGTCGCTTGATTGCCGTGCACCCGTCGGGCGTGGGGCGCCAGGGCCTGTTGAGCAATCTCCAGTACGTTGCGGAAGCGTATTTCGATATCGAACTGTTGGTATTGGCGCGATGAAACCGACCAGGTTGGGGCAACTCTGTTTGCTGACCCTTGGCGGGCTGTGGGCGGGCATGGCTCAGGCGGCCGGCAGTTGGGTGGCCACGGCGCCTGCCGTGCACGTCGTCATGGCCGAGCGACCCGCCATGTCCGCTGCCTTGTTGCCGCCATCTCCCGAACTGGCACACGGGCAGGTGATGGGCCGCGTGGTCTGGCAGTTTCAGCCGCCAGCCGGCAGGGAGGTGAACGCCTGGCTCTGCCATCCGGGGGCCTGCATTCGCCTGCCCGGGCCGCGAGGGCAGACCGAGGCACTGGCCGGTGTGCCGGCGGATACGCCACTGAACTTTCAGTTTTCCCTACAGGAGCGTGGGCAGCGTGCCGCAACCCTGCAGGGGCTGCAAGTGATCGTGAATCACGACGACCTGCAGTGATTCTGACCCGTCGAGCGCCGATCGGCATCGCTCGAGGGAACCGTCAGCCGCGAGAGCAAGAGCATGTACACAGCACGAGGCAAGATCGAACAGGCAGACCTGCTGGAGGAGTACCTGCCGCTGGTGAGGCGCCAGGCGCTGTCGATGCAGGTTCGACTGCCGGCAAGTATCGAGCTCGATGATCTGATCCAGGCCGGCACCGTGGGGTTGCTCGAGGCGATGGGTCGCTTCGATGCCACTCAGGGGGCGAGTTTCGCTACCTTTGCCAGCCAGCGTATCCGTGGCGCCATGCTGGACGAGCTGCGCAGCCGCGACTGGCTGCCTCGCAGCGTGAGGCGTAATGCCCGGGCGGTCGATGAGGCCGTGCGCAGTCTGGAACAGAAGCTCGGCCGGGCGGCAGACGAGCTTGAGATAGCCGCCGAGCTCGACATGGAGCTCGAGGAGTATCGCCAGCTGCTCAGTGATACCAACAGTGGCCATCTGCTGCCCTTCGAGGTGCTCGTCTCGGAAGGCGCCGAACCCGGCATCGAGGACGCTTCGCTCGATACGCCTTATCACATGCTCATCGACGAGGAGCGGCGTCGGCAACTGGTCGATGGCATCGAGGCACTGCCCGAGCGCGAAAAGCTGCTGATGGCGCTCTATTACCAGGAAGAGCTCAACCTGAAGGAGATCGGCGCCGTGCTCGGTGTCACCGAGTCACGCGTGTGCCAACTGCATAGCCAGGCGGTAAGCCGGTTACGGGCACGCCTGGCGGACAACGACGTCTAGGTTTTCCCAAGCGTAAGGCTTTCTCCAAGCACCCGGCGCGGTTAGGCAGCTCTCGCATGCCTACAGGTTATCCATCAACGCCTTGGTGCTGGCCAGTGCGTTCATGTAGCAGCCATGCAGTCGGTCAGCGGGAACTTCATCGATAGCTTCTTCGACCTGGCGCTCGTGGTTCTCGCACAGGACGAGCACGGCACCGAGAGGTCCGCTGCGATACTTCAATGCCTTGATGATCGGTTCGCCCAAAGGCAGGTGGTCGAGCAAGGTATTGCGATCCTCTTCGAGCAGGGCATCCATCATCGAGAACAGCCCGGTGGTGAAGGCATCCTCGGGATCGAGAGTAGGGAAGGGGGCCGCCAGATGACGGCACATGAAGGCGCGGATCAGCGCCATACGCAGCACGATGCGGGATGAGGGCTGCAGACTTGCCAGGGTCAGGGTCAGGATCAGCCGACGCAGTTCTATCAACCCCAGGATCTGTACCCCACGCTGCAGATCGACCGCCTTGCCGCCAGGATTGAAATAGGTAGAGTTGGCGCGGCGCAGAATCGCCACATGCAGATGAGGCACCTGCACCACCAGCTCGTGCAGTCGGTTGAGGTCACTGCTGTCTTCCTCATAGAGGGCGCGAATCAGGCGAATCTGGGCGGCGCGGTTGCCGTGGCGTCCACGGGGCGGCGAGGAAATGAAGCTGGGGCGTGCCAGATAGTCGCCGTCATAGTAATCGCAGCCCATCATCTGGTAACGCTCCAGGGCATCGCGGCTGTCGAGATTGCCGACCAGTAGCTTGATATTGCGAGCCGGGAGCTTTTCCAGCGTCTTTTCGTCCAGTTCGTTGGGTGAGCTCAGCTGTATGATGTCACAGCGGCCAAGCAACGCCTCGGGATCCTGCTTGAACAGCCGAGAAGGCACGATGACCCGATAGCCTCGCTCACGAATGTCATCCAGGCGCCCGAGCAGCTCGCTATCCAGCGTACTGGCTTCGGCAACGCCAAGCGCTAGCCGCGGTGCCGGGGTGGGCAGCAGTTCGGGGCGATCGAGCCACTCCAGGGGCAGGTCGACGAACAGCGTCCTGTCGCCTAGCAGCCCAGCATCGCCAAGCTCGTAGACGGCGCTGGCCAGGGCCCGGGCGGTAGCGGACATGAGGTCCTCGGCCTCATCCTCGGCGTCGCTGCGCCGGGTGTAGACGAGACGATCCGCCACGTGATGGTGGCTGGCATCGTGAACCGGATGGAGAGCGATGGTGAAAGGCTCTGGACCCCTTTGGTCGGGCATGTGGCTTGGCTCCCTGCTGAGTGTTGCAACACCCAGGTATGTTCTCATGTTTCCAGATATGACGGCGGCTCCGGTGCCGCTTGTCCTGCGCTTGCAGCATCTACAATGCCTGGCGCAGCGCCGCGAGGCCCGGTTCGAGATCCGGTGCGAGGCTCTCGAGGGCGGGGCGCGCATGAAAGAAGCCCTGCTGCTTCGGAATGCCGTGACGCCCCAGCCACAGTGCCTCGTCGCGGGTCTCCACGCCCTCGGCAATCAGGTCGATACCGAGCTCCCCGGCAAGGCTGACGAGGGCTCTGAGAATCGCCTGTCGGCGAACGTCGTCATCGCAACCCATCACCAGGGCGCGGTCTATCTTGAGCCGGTCCGGGTGCAGTATCGTCAACAGATCGAGATTGGCGAAGCCGTTGCCGAAGTCATCCAGGGCAGTGGTGAATCCCATGCTGCGATAGGCTTCGATGATGTTGCGCAAGTGCTCTTGGTCCTGCACCTTTTCGCTTTCGGTAACCTCGAACACCAACCGCTCCGTCGGCCACCCAACCTTCTGGGAAATGGCCAGCGTCGCCTGAATGCACGCCTGGGGTTCGTAAACGGCATTGGGCAGAAAATTGATCGACAGGCTCTCGCGCATGCCGAGCCGGCTGGCAAGCTCGATGGCGCGGATGCGGCAGGCCTGATCGAAGCGGTAGAGCAGGCGGGGCGTCACCTTGGCCAGGATGCTGCCTGCAGATTCGCCGGCGGGCCCTCTCACCAAAGCCTCGTAGGTGATGATTCTGGCCGAGCCCAGATCGACGATCGGCTGGAAGGCCATGGTGAAGTCGAAAGGAAGTTCGCCTTCGCAGCGTTCGCAGTGTCCCTCCTTCTCGGCGCATCGATGCATGGCAACTCCTTCCCGGGCCTGTTCGGTATCGTCTGCGTGTTTGAGCAGTGCAGTGCACTCACCGTCTCGTCTAATCGTCACCGGTCAAGCCCACTTGACCATCCTATCGGCGGTGCTGGTAAAAACTTTAGTCGCTCAGTGAAAATTGATCTGTATCAATTGTTCATAAGCAATCTCGGTATCGAATTAAAGCGCTCGCTATCGCTGCCGATAATTTTCGTTAGACTCGATGCCCGCGCATCACAGGAGCATGAATGAATCCCTCGACTATCATCGGCATGTTTGCCAGTGTCGTGCTGCTCGTCAGCGTCTTGTTCTTCACTGCCGAATCGCCCCAGAGCTTTCTCAATCTGCCGGGGCTGGCCATCGTGCTGGCGGGCACCATGGCGGCGACCTTCATCAGCTATCCGCTCAAGGAAGTCGTCAGGGTGGTGCGTCTGGTGGGGCTGGTGTTTCGGCGCGAGAACACCTACATAAGGGACGACATCAAGGAGCTGGTCGACATCTCGCGACTGTGGTTCAAGGGCGACGTCAGGGCCGTCGAGGCGGCACTGGAGAAGGCGCGCAACCCCTTCCTGCGTACCGGCATTCACTTGGTCATTGCCAACACCAAGGAAGAAGAGATCTTCGATCTGCTGCGCTGGCGCATTGCCCGCCTCAAGGCCCGCGAGCACGCCGAGGCGCAGATATTTCGCACCATGGCAACCTATGCACCGGCCTTCGGCATGATCGGTACCCTGGTGGGGTTGGTCAACATGCTCGAGGTGATGGAGTCCGGTGACCTACACGTGATCGGACCGCGCATGGCGGTGGCCTTGCTGACTACCTTCTACGGCATCCTGCTGGCCAACCTGGTGTTCAAGCCGATCGCCGTGAAGCTGGAGCGGCGCACCGAAGAGCGTCTGATCGCCATGAACATGGTGCTCGAGGGCATCTCGCTCATCACCAAGCGGCGTCTGCCGTCGTTCATCGAGGAGACCCTCAACTCCTTCGTTGCCAACTATCACGATGAAATCCGCGATCCCAGCGTGGCCAAGCGCGACGCTATCGACGATCAGGTGCAGAATGCTGGACCGTAGCACCCGCAACGTGCTGCATCCCCCGGCTTCTGGAGAGGGGGATGAAGAAAGCTGGCTGGTCAGCTACCTGGACGTATTGACGTTGCTGATCACACTGTTCGTGCTACTGCTCTCGCTGGCCGGGAACGGCCTGGCCGTGCAAGGCAGTCGTCATGGCGGCGAGGTGGCCACGGCGATCACTCCTCAGGCCGAGGCGGCGGCACGGATGGTGGCGGGAGCGGGGCTCAAGCCGCAGCACGAGGGGTTGCAGCCGCGCTTGCAGAGTCTGAACATCGAGGGCGTCAGCGTCGCCGAAGGGCAGCGTGGCATCACCCTGCGTATCGATGACAACCTGCTGTTCAGCAGTGGCCAGGCCACCCTGACGGCGCAGGGGCGCGAGGTCCTGAGTGGCTTGCGCGAAACGCTGGAAAGATTCGACGGGGACATTTCGGTCGAAGGGCACACCGACGACATTCCCATCGCCACCGCCCAGTTTCCCTCCAACTGGGAGCTCTCTTCAGCGCGTGCGATCGCCGTGCTGCGCTATCTCTCCGAGCTTGGGGTGTCTTCCCAGCGGCTGCGGGCGGTGGGCTATGCCGACACACGCCCCATGGAGAGCAACGACTCCATCCAGGGGCGTGCCGCCAACCGCCGCGTGGAGCTGCTGTTGCATCAGGAGTTGCGGGATAGCTAGGGGGCGTTAGCCCCCTCAGTGATCGACCCGGCCCAGTAGCAGAAACTCGATCAGCGCCTTCTGGGCATGCAGGCGGTTGCCGGCTTCCTGCCATACCACGGCGCGCGGATCGTCGAGCAGCGTCTCGCTGATCTCCTCGCCGCGGTGGGCCGGCAGGCAGTGCAGGAAGAGCACGTCCGGCTTGGCCAGGTCGAGCAGCGCCTCGCTGACCTGGAAGCCGGCGAAGTCGGCTTCGCGCTTGGCCTGTTCCTCTTCCTGGCCCATCGAGGCCCACACGTCGGTGGTGACCAGATCGGCACCGGCCACGGCTTCGGCGGGGTCGCGCAACAGAGTGACCCGGTCGCCGGCGGCAGCGAGAATGTCCTGGCGCGGCTCGTAGCCCTCGGGGCAGCACACCCGCAGTTGGAAATCGAACTGGCGCGCGGCGTTGATCCACGAGTGGCACATGTTGTTGCCGTCGCCGATCCATACCGCCGTGCGTCCGCGTACGCTGCCGCGCAGTTCGGTCCAGGTCATCACGTCGGCCAGCAGCTGGCAGGGGTGATAATCGTCGGAGAGCGCATTGATCACCGGTACCGAGCTTGCCGCGGCATAGGTCTCGAGGCCGGCATGGGAGAAGGTACGAATCATGACGATGTCGACCATCTCCGCGAGCACCCTGGCGGTGTCCTCGATCGGCTCACCGCGGCCGAGCTGCGTGTCGCGCGGCGAGAGGAACAGCGCGTGGCCACCGAAGTGCGCCATGGCGGTTTCGAACGAGACCCGGGTGCGCGTCGACGACTTCTCGAAGATCATCGCCAGCGTGCGATTGGTGAACGGCGCGTAGACAGGCCCTTGCGCGCGCAGGCGATTCTTGATCGTGATGGCGCGCTGGATCAGGTAGTGCAGCTCGTCGGGACTCAGGTCCAACAGGGTCAGGAAATGGCGTGTCGCCATGGCGATCTCTCCGCGCGAAAAAACCACCATCCTATCCAGCCGGCGGGGGATGCGCAATTCGCTCGTCATCAGTAGAATGGGGCCATGAGTAAAAGACTGAGCGTTGCACTAGGGTATTTTTCCTCTGCATCCTCAGCCACCACATCTTCCAACAGGGAGCGCACATGAGCACTACCATCGAGAACATCCAGCGCCAGATCAGCGAAAACCCCATCCTGATCTACATGAAGGGCACACCCCAGCTGCCGCAGTGCGGCTTTTCCGCCCAGACCGTGCAGGCTCTGATGTCCTGTGGCGAGCGCTTCGCTTTCGTCAACGTGCTGGACAACCCCGACATCCGCGCCGAACTGCCCAAGTATGCCAACTGGCCAACCTTCCCCCAGCTGTGGGTCGACGGCGAGCTGGTGGGCGGCTGCGACATCGTCACCGAGATGTATCAAAGCGGTGAGCTGGAAAAACTGATCAAGGACGCGGCGGCCCGGGCCAACGCCAACGAGGAAGGCGGTAACGCCTGATCCCGTTTCCCCGCAGGGTTCGACAAGGCCCACGAGCTTCGGCTCGTGGGCCTTGTCACTGTTGGGCCGGTACTTGCTCACTTACCTCGGGTTACCAAAACCCAGAACAGAGTCGATTGAAATCCTTCGGTCCCGCTACCACGCTGAACGGGACAAGGCCCGAAATGGATTCAGGCAGCAGGTGGCTTCGAACGCAAGGCGAATACCGCCGGGAACGTCGTTCGCCGCCTCCTGAAACGACAGGGAGGAAGCATGCAAACGCCTTTGGAAATCACCTACCAGCATGTCTCGCGCTCGGCGTGGATCGATGAGTACGTACGCTCCCGCGTGGCCAAGCTTGAGAATTTCAGCAAGGATATCGTCTCCTGCCGCGTCACCATCGAGCAGACCCAGAATCCCCACAAGACAGGCAACCCCTATCGAGCCCAGGTCGAAGTGACCTTACCGGCCAAGGGTGAACTCGTGGCCGAGAAGAGCGACAAGGTAACCGACCCCCAGGTCCAGCTTCGCCCCATCATTCGCAGCGCCTTCGAAGCGATGGAGAAGCAGCTCAAGAAGCAGACCGCCAAGCGTGACGGCAAGGTCAAGCAGCACAACGACGAGCCATTGCCGCCGGTGGCGACGGTAGTGCGCATGTTCGAGAAGGATGGCTACGGCTTTCTCAAGAGCATCAGCGGCCAGGAATATTACTTTCACCGCAATGCGGTGCTGCACGGCGACTTCGACCGCTTGACCGTGGGTACCCGGGTGCGTTTCGAGCCTAACGAAGGCGACGAAGGACTACAGGCCAGCTCCATACAGATCATCGACAAGCCCGGCGTGGGCGGCGCGGCGGATGGTGAGGACGACCTCGACATGCCCGCCGGCTGGGAGCAGGAGCCCCGTCACTGAGAGCCTGTAGTACTGAGAGAGCCCTGTACTGAGAGAGCCCTGTACTGAGAGCCCTGGAGCAGAGCGTCAGAGTTCCTCGAGGCCCTGCTCACGCTGCGCCAGCGCCCAGCCGCCGAGGTCCTTGTAGCGGTTGACGATGGCGCAGAACAGCTCGGCGGTGCGCTCGGTGTCGTAGCGTGCCGAGTGCGCTTCCTGGTTGTCGAAGGGGATGCCCGCCGCACGACAGGCCCGAGCCAGTACCGTCTGGCCGTAGACCAGCCCCGAAAGGCTGGCGGTGTCGAAGCTGGAAAAGGGATGGAAGGGGTTGCGCTTGATGCCGCAGCGGTTGACCGCGGCATTGAGAAAGCCATGATCGAATGCGGCGTTGTGGCCCACCAGCACGGCGCGGGTGCAGCCGTGGGACTTGATCGCCTTGCGCACCGGGCGAAAGATCTCACCCAGGGCTTCGGCCTCGGAAAGCGCGACCTTCTGGCGCAGCGGGTCGTCGAGCTTGATCCCGGTGAAGTCGAGCGCCGACTGTTCCACGTTGGCGCCGGAGAAGGGCTGCACATGGTAGGCGTAGGTGGCGTCGGGCATCAGGTTGCCTTCCGGGTCCATCGTCAGCGTCACCGCGGCGATTTCGAGAATGGCGTCGCGTTCGGCGTTGAAACCGCCGGTTTCTAGATCGACCACCACCGGCAGGAAACTGCGAAACCGCTGGGCCATCAACTCGCGGGTGATCGCCTCGCTCATGCGCCTCTCCTCATCACTTCCCTCTCGCTGCCTGTCGCTGTCGTCGTATCGCCGTGGTACTGGCCAGCCATGGCCAGGCCGCTGCGTTTGGAGCAAAAGTCTATCAGCTTGGCTGCGATACGTCCTGTCGCCGGTATTCGCCAGCCGGCAGCCACGCTATACTGCTCGCTCTGTGACGTTTACCTGAGAGGAGCCCCCGAATGTCCGATGTCAAGAAGGTCGTGCTTGCCTATTCCGGCGGCCTGGACACGTCCGTCATCGTCAAGTGGTTGCAGGAAACCTACAACTGCGAAGTCGTGACCTTTACCGCCGACATCGGTCAGGGCGAGGAAGTCGAGCCGGCGCGTACCAAGGCCCAGGCGCTGGGTGTGAAGGAAATTTACATCGAGGACCTGCGTGAAGAGTTCGTGCGCGACTACGTCTATCCGATGTTCCGTGCCAACACGATTTACGAAGGCGAGTACCTGCTGGGTACCTCCATCGCGCGTCCGCTGATCGCCAAGCGCCTGATCGAGATCGCCAACGAGACCGGTGCCGATGCCATCTCCCACGGCGCCACCGGCAAGGGCAACGACCAGGTACGCTTCGAGATGGGTGCCTACGCGCTCAAGCCCGGCGTCAAGGTGATCGCGCCGTGGCGCGAGTGGGACCTCACTTCCCGCGAAAAGCTGATGGCCTACTGCGAGCAGCACGACATTCCCGTCGACTTCTCCAAGAGCAAGAAGAAGTCGCCGTACTCCATGGACGCCAACCTGCTGCACATCTCCTACGAGGGCGGCATCCTCGAGGATCCGTGGGCCGAGGCCGAGGAGGACATGTGGCGCTGGAGCGTGTCGCCCGAGGCCGCGCCGGATGAGCCCACCTACGTCGAGCTCACCTATGACAAGGGTGACGTCGTCGCCATCGACGGCAAGCCGATGAAGCCCCACGAAGTGCTCGAGAGGCTCAACAAGCTGGGCGGCGACAACGGTATCGGCCGTCTCGACATCGTCGAGAACCGCTATGTCGGCATGAAGTCCCGCGGCTGCTATGAAACACCGGGTGGCACCATCATGCTGCGCGCCCACCGCGCCATCGAATCGATCACCCTCGACCGTGAGGAAGCGCACCTCAAGGACGAGCTGATGCCCAAGTACGCCAAGGTGATCTACAACGGCTACTGGTGGAGTCCGGAGCGTCGCATGCTCCAGGCTGCCATCGACGAGACACAGAAGAACGTCTGCGGCGTGGTGCGCATGAAGCTCTACAAGGGCAATGCCACCGTGGTCGGTCGCAAGTCCGAGCAGTCGCTGTTCGACGAGTCCATCGCCACCTTCGAGGACGATGCCGGCGCCTACAATCAGAAGGATGCCGAGGGCTTCATCAAGCTCAACGCCCTGCGTCTGCGGATAGCGGCCGGCAAGGGCCGCCAACAGGCCTGATTTGCCCGTTTCGCTGCGATGATGCGCCGGCCCCAGGGCCGGCGCTGTCGTCTGTAAGGCACGTAGAGAAGAATTCGTAGGGAAAAACGGTAGTGGAGAGAACGATGCTGAAGAAATTACTGGGTGGGCTGTTCGGCAGCGGTGACGCCAAGCCGGGCACGGCCAAGGCCGCCGAGCCGGTGGAGTACAACGGCTACCAGATCGTCTCGGAGCCGGTCGAGCAGGGCGGCCAGTACCGCGTCAGCGGCTGGATTCGCAAGCCGGGTGCCGACGGTGAGGTGCTCGAGCATCGCTTCGAGCGCTCCGATCTGGTGCCGGGCCGTGAGGCTTGCGACCAGTTGATGGTGAGCAAGGCGCAGCGCTACATCGATCAGGTCGGCGACGGCATGTTCGAGCCGCGCTGAGCGCCGGTCGTAGCGGAGGATCGCGCCGCTTTCTCATCCCTTGGCCCAAGTGTGTGGCGGTGGTCGTCTCGATACACTACTCCTAACGCATATTAGCGATGGGAGACGGTATGCAACTACTCCATCGGGCCTCGCCCTGGCGTGAACTCTTCGCAGGCGATATGCCACCAGCGTCGGCAACCTTGCTGGCGCCGCTGTGCGAAGCGCTGGACGAACTGGAGCTGGCGACCGATCTACCTGCCGCCCATGCCTGGCAGCCGCGGCTGGTCGAGGCGCTCGAGCGGCTCGACCTGCCCGCCTGGCGTATCAGCCAACTGATCAGCGATCACAACGAATTGCTATACCGGCGTGCCATTCTGCTCTCGCTCAACGAGATGCAGGGACAGGGCTGGGGCAAGCCCCCGGTGGAATTCTGCGTACTGACGCTGGGTTCTGCCGGGCGTCACGAAAGCCTGTTGGGGCCCGATCAGGACAACGCCATGATCGTGGCCGACTACCCGGACGCCCGTCATACCGAGATCGACGGCTTCTTCCAGGCGTTGGGCGAACGCTTCACCGCGCGCCTCGACGAGGCGGGCATACCGCTGTGCAATGGCCATGTGATGGCACGCTGGCCGATGTGGCGCAAGCGCCTCTCCGAGTGGTGCGAACAGCTAACTCTGTGGACCCAGGACCGGCGGGTCAAGCGCGTACAACAGAGCAACATCCTGCTCGATTTTCATCCGGCCTTCGGCGATGCTGCGCTTGCCGACGCCCTGGCCGAACATGTTCGTCTCATCATGCCCAGGGCCAGCCTGTTCCTCGACGAGATGGCGCAGCTGCTCGATGAACTGCCGGTGGCACTGGACCGCTTCGGGCGGCTGGCTGGAGACGGCGACGGAGCGCCCCACGAGAATGCCCTGAACCTCAAGCGTCAGGGGCTGTTGCCGCTGGTCAATGCCGTGCGCCTGTTGGCGCTGCGCCATGGCGTAAGTGTGCCAGATACGCGCCTGCGGCTGCCGGCGCTGGTACTCAAGGGGGCTCTGACGGCGCAGCAGGCCAGGGCGGGCATCGCGGCGTTTGACCGCCTGCAGGAGCTGCTGCTGCAGGCGCAACTGGTGAGCCTGAAGGCGGGTGGGGCGCCGGACGGCTGGGTCGACGCGACCCGGCTGGAAGAGGACCAGCGTCTGCTGCTGCGTCACGATATGCAGGTCATCCGCCGCCTGGTGCGAATGGCACAGAGCGGCCGCAGATAGCGGCTGGCACCGAGGTGGCGAATCTCTGGCTCACCTCACCGCGGCGAGTGTGGCAAGCAGCTCGAAAGCGGTGTTATGGGCGTGGCAATATAACGTCATCAGCTGATCCTTTTCACCGGAGAGCCCTGATTCACGCATGGCAAAGTGGCGCTCCGTCGCTTCGATGCGCTGCAAGACGCTCCCATAGTCTCCCTTGCGATGCAGAATGGCCTCGGTCGTTGCGGCATCCAGCTCGAGGCATTCGAGAAACTCTTCCCGGGAAACACCGAGCAATAGCTCTGCCGTGGATATCAGGCCGATGAAATAGGCATCCTGTTCTCGCAGTGCATCCTGTTTCGCCAGCATTTCGCACGCTTTAGCTCGCGTCAGCGCCAACTCGGCATGTTCCGACTTTGCATCACCGAGTAATCCGAACAAGGCGACCCAACTGGTCAACTGACGTAAGCCCAGGTGCGTAACGACACCATGCAATGAATTGATAGGAGCACGAGGGCGATAGAAGGCACTGTTGGCCACCCGGGTCAATTTGAGAGCCAACTCCGGGTCGGCCTCTATCAGTGCGATGATTTCATCGATGCCGGGTTCCGGTTGGTGCAGGACGTGAAGCAAGGCGGTCGCGTGGAGCGAGGCGGTAGGAATTTTCTTGCCATATACCGGAGTGGGGCGCGCATAGTAATACCCTTGAAAGAGATCGAAACCCAACTGTAGGTAGATATCCCGCTCTTTCAGGGTCTCGATGCGTTCTGCCACCCATTTGAGATTCAGGTGGGAAAGTCTCTCTTTATGTCGCTTTACTTCTGCTGGCGCTACGGACGAGATATCGACCTTGATGTAGGAGGCCATGCTGATCAGGGGCTCCCAGCTGGGTTTGAAGGCAAAATCGTCCAGTGCGAACCGATACCCTCGAGCATGGAGACACTGTACGGCTTCGATCAACTCCTGGGTGGGCTGCAGGCGCTCTACCAGCTCGACCACGATATGGTCGGGCGTTAGAGGCAGGAAATGTGGCGACAATAGAATCTCAGCGGATACGTTGACGAAGGCAGGCACCTTGAACGCATTGACTCTCTGCGTGATGGCGGTGCAGAGCTGATACACAACTTCTGCAGTTGCGACATCCTCGCCGACATCCGCCACGCTAAGCCCGGTTTCGCTGCGGTACAAGAGTTCGACTGCATTTATCTTGCCGTGCCGGTCGAAGATCGGCTGTGAGGCCAACAGAAGGCTAGTTGCACTACCGGTTCCCTGTGTCATACCCATGCTCTCGGATTGCCGCTCCTCCTGATGAGATCGGCTGAAATGAATTTTTCTTTAACTCAGGTTAAGAAAATATGACCCTTTGTGAAAAGCTGGTTAGGCCAGCGTGGCAGCCAAGTCTGCGGGAAACGGGCGGCAGGTCTAACTGCGACGACCTGCCGTCCGGCAGGTGCTAGAAGGTTGCCCACTCCTCTTCGGATTCCTTCTCACGCTTCCGGGGCTGTGGCTTCGGATCCGCCGGCCGTGACATGGCGGAGGAAGGGGCCGGAAGTGCGCTGCGTGATGGGGCACGAGGCGTCGCAGTGCTGTAGGCAGGCGCATCTCCCAGGACGAAAGTGGACATCAGCTCGTCGAGCAGGCGTGCATTCTCGTGCATGGTGGCTGCCAGGCTGGCACTCTGATTGACCATGGCGGCGTTCTGCTGCGTCATGGTGTCCATCTCGGCCACTGCCGTATTCACCTGGTCGATGCCCGCGGTCTGCTCCCGCGCGCCAGCAGTGATCTCGCTGATCACGGTCTGGGTGAGAGAGGCCGAAGCCACTCTACACGGACGCTATCGGCTAAAGCCTAAGTAACTTTAGGGATCGGTAAGAAAACTGTCATGAAAATCCAAGAAGCCTCTTGGACTGCTGACGAACAAGGCGCTGGCCCCTGAGGCAATTCAGTCGCAGCCTTGCACTTCTCCGGGCTTGGCTTCCGCAGCTGCTATGGGCAGCTCCATGACCAGGCAGGCGCCCTTCAGCGTGGTGGCGTCGTCGACCCATAGCTGGCCACCAAGATGGCTGATGATGCCGCGGCTGATCGGCAGACCCAGCCCGCTGCCGCGCGGGCGGCCGCGGGCCTTGCCGCTGGCACCGCCATAGCGCTTGATCTGATGGAACTTCTCGAACACCCGCTCGCGCTCCTCGGGACCGATGCCCGGTCCGTTGTCCTCCACGCTCATGCGGAAGCACTGGTCGTGGCGGGTCAGGTTAAGGCGCACTCTGGGGGTGTCGTCGTCGGCGAACTTGCCGGCGTTGTCGAGCAGATTGATGATCACCTGCTCCAGGCGGTCGGGGTCGCCGATGATGGGGGCCTCTTCGAGTTCCAGGTCGACCTCGAGGGAAACGCCGCGGTCCTCCTGCAGCCGGTGCACGGCATCCACGCTATGGCGTATCAATGCCACCAGGTCGAGACGCTGGGGGCTCAGCGTCAACCGTCCGCTCTCCAGACGTGCCAGATCGAGGATCTCCTCGATCAAGCGCGACAGGCGCTGACTCTCCAGCACCACCACCTCGAGAAAATGCACGCGCTTCTCTTCGGGAAGATCCTTGCCGTCGCGCAGGATCTCGGCGAAGGCGCGTATCGACGTGAGCGGGGTGCGCAGTTCATGGCTGACCATGGCCACGAATTCGTCTTTCAGCCGATCCAGTTCCCGCAGGCGCTCGTTGGCGGCGCGTAGCTCCTCGCCGATCCGTGCCAGTTCGTGGGACTTCTGCTCCAGGCGACGGTTGTACTCCAGAGTCTGGGAGGTGGTATCGAGAATGCTGAGAATGGACTCCAGGTCCAGCGCCTCGCCGCGTACCACCGAGTTGATCAATACCCGTGCGGAGGCGCTGCCCAGCGCCCCCGAAAGGGCCTGCTCAGCGCGGGCGATCAGGGCCGGAGGGGCAGGAGCATCGTCGGCGAGGTTGCCGTGCTGGTCGGCCAGGATTCTGCCCGTGGCGCTGGCACCCAGGTAGCGGCTGAGCAGGCTCTGCAGCTCGCCGCGTGTGGTCTGGCCGCGCCACAGCGAAGTGTGCTGCAGCCCCGGATTCATCGCCTCGGTAAACAGCGCCGCCTGGGTCTGTTCCACCGGGCTCTGACGGGTGAACAGTGAAACCCCTACCAGCAACCCTACGTTGGCCAGCAGGCTCCACATCAGCGAGTGGCTGTAGATGTCGAAACCCTCCAGGCCGAACAGCGCATAGGGGCGCAGCCACGCCTGACCCAGCAGGCCCTGTTCCAGGAAGGTAGCATCCAGCCATCCCGACTGGGCGAAGCCCGGCAGCAGCAGGGTGTAGAACCAGATGATGAAGCCGGCCAGCAGGCCCAGCGTGGCTCCGGCGCGGGTCGCTCCGCGCCAGTACATGCCGATCAGCATGGCCGGGGCGAACTGGGCGGCGCCGACGAACGAGACCAGGCCGATGGTCACCAGGCTGTAGGAGTCGCCGATCAGCGCGTGATAGAGATAGCCCATTAGCAGAATCAGCACGATGGCCACCCGGCGAATGCCGAGCAGCCAGCCGGCGAGCTCTCCCTGAGAGCTCAGATGCAGCCGCTTGGAGCGCAGCAGCAGCGGCATCATCAGCTGATTGCTGACCATGGTGGAGAGCGCGATGGTTTCCACGATTACCATGCCGGTGGCGGCTGAAAGCCCGCCGATGAATACCAGCAGAGGGATACCTTCGATGCCCGCCGAGAGCGGCAGCGTGAGCACAAAGCTGTCTGGGTCGCTGTTACCCACCGGCAGCAGCAGTCCCGCCATGGCAATGGGAATGACGAAGATATTGATCGCCACCAAGTAGAGAGGAAACAGCCAACTGGCGCGTTCCAGGTGGCGCTCGTCGACGTTCTCCACCACCAGCACCTGAAACTGGCGGGGCAGGGTGAGGAAGGCGAGAAAGGCGAGCACCAGCGTGCCCACCCAGCCAATGGCGCCACCGGGCACGGCATCGAGCCCCAGTACCCCGGATAGCTCGGGGCTGTCCGCAACCTGGCGGAACAGATCGCCCGGGCCGTTGAACAGCACGAAGACCACGAACACCCCTACCGTGAGGAAGGCAACGAGCTTGATCAGCGACTCGAAGGCGATGGCGGCCACCATACCCTCGTGGCGCTCGCTGGCGTCCAGGTGCCGGGTGCCGAACAGAATGATGAAGACCGCCAGCACCAGCGCCACCCAGAACGATTTGTCGACCCAGAAACTCTCATCGGTAAGGCGGAATTCAGCGGCATCGGGGTAGTTGACCAGCACCGCATGGCTGAGGGTGATCGCCTTGAGCTGCAAGGCGATGTAAGGCGTGATGCCGATCAGGGCGATGATGGCCACCAGTGCACCCAGGCCGGAGCTCTTGCCATAGCGGGCGCTGATGAAGTCGGCGATGGAGGTGATGCGCTGGGTGCTGGCGATTCTGACCATCTTGCGGATCAGCATCGGCGCCATCAGCATGGCCAGGGTCGGTCCCAGGTAGATCAGCAGGAAACTCGGGCCGAATTCCGCTGCCCGCCCTACGCTGCCGTAGAAGGTCCAGGCGGTGCAGTAGACGGCGATCGACAGGGCATAGACGGTGGGCGAGCCGATGATGGAACGGCCCTGCTCGGCGCGCCGGTCGCCCCAGGCGGCGATCACGAACAGCAGTGCCAGGTAGCCGAAGGCGACCGTCAGCACCGTCGGATCGGTTCTCATCGTGTCAGTCGTCCTCCCGGCGATGCTCCATCAGCCAGGCAGCCAGGGCAATCACCAGCAGCCAGGCCACGAAGATATAGAGAGGCAGCCACGATAGGGTGGCGGCAGGAGAACGGTCGAAGATCAGCACCAGCGGCGGCGAGAAGAGCAGCAGCGCCAGTCCGATCAGCGCCATCAGCCGGGCCCGCGGGGTGGAGGAGTCTATGTGCATGCGTCCTCCTTGTCGAAGGCGGTGGCCTGCAGTGCCAGTACTTGCTCCAGGGTATCGATGCCACGCGCCTCCAGCCGCGGCAGCAGCGCAAGCCACAGCTCGGCCGTCACGCGAGCATCACCGAGGGCCGTATGGCGCGTGCCCGGCGGGAAGCTAAGGTCGTAGCGTTCGGCCAGGGTGTCCAGGTCGTGCCCGTCCAGGCTTTCGTCCAGCGCCCGCGAGAGCAGCAGGGTATCGAGCACCGGCATCTCGAGCGCGGCACCGCTGCCTGGCGATTGCAGGGCCAGCAGATCGAAGGCGGCATTGTGGGCCAGAATCACGGCATCGCCGATGTAGTCGCGAAAGCGGGGCAGTACGACCGGCAGCGGCGGAGCGCCCGCCACGTCGTCGTCGGTGATGCCGTGTATTGCCGTACTGGCGGGTGGGATCGGCTTGCCGGGGTCGACGCGTACGTCGAAGATGTCGCTGGCCAGCAGTCGCGCGTTGACGATGCGGCAGGCGCCGATGCTGATCACGGTGTCGCCCCGGCGCAGCTCGAGGCCGGTGGTTTCGGTATCGAAGGCGACGATTTCAAGCGTGCGCAGAGTGCGGCGTGCCAGTTCGGCATCTGGCGGCGGCAGGTCGGCAATACCAAAGTCATGGAACTCCGGCCGCGGCGGCAACTGGCTGGGTGGGGCGCCGACGCGCTCCATCGCCGGCAGTGGCAGCCGTAGCCGGGCATGCTTGCCGTCAGGGTCCGCCAGGCTCCAGGCATCGCTGGCGTGCTGGCGCAGCAGGTCGCCGACCCTCGGCGAGAGCGGCAGCGTCTCCAGGCGCTGAGAGCACCAGACCGACAGCTCGCGCTGCGACAGCGGGCGTCCGGGCCAGATCAGGTCGAGATAGACACGACGGTTGCCGAGCAGCATTTCGGCTTCGAAGTCGGTGGTACCGGTATGCTCGCTCAAGCGCTCCAGCAGGGACTCGAGCATGACCAGCAGCGCCGGGGCGTCGCCCTTGAACCAGGCCGGCATACCGATGGGCAGCACTTCGATGGGATTGTCGCCGAGCCGCTCGTTGAGCGATTGCCACAAATCGTTGGACCACAGCGGTACCAGGCGCTCTCCCTGTTGCTGCATGTCGTCGATCAGGCGGCCGAGGTTCTCGATCTCCTGGCCGAGGGCGAGGCTCTCTTCCTCGATGACCGCTTCGAGGCGCTGACGCAGTGTCTCGTCGATGTGCCTGGCATGACGCACACTGCTCAGCGCTTCGGCGGCACTGGCCAGGCTGGCGCCGTGGCGGCGCAGCGGTGCCATGTGCTCCGCCAGGCCGGCACGGACACCCATTTCACTGGTCCAGGCAGCGGTGGCATCGGTGAGAGTCAGCAGCGTCTCGCCGTTGCTCTGCGGGACGCGGCGCATGGCGACATGCAGCCAGCGCTCGCTGCACGGCATCAGCAGTTCCCGCGGCGAGCCGTCGTCGGGTAGCTGGGCGAGAGAATCCTGCAGGCTCGACACCGGCAGCAGCGCATCGAGCCGCTTGCCCAGGCCAAGTCCGGGGTGCCCTGCGAACAAGGCCTCGGCCGCCTGGTTGAAGAGCAGCAGGCGACGATGGTGATCGCACAGCAGCAGGGGGGTGTCGAGCACCTGCAGCAGCGTTTCCAACTCCTGACGTATACGAGCGGCGCTGCGTGCGCCTTCGGCATGGGCCGTGGCGAGACGCGTCCGGTCGCTGCGCCAGGCTTCGCGCACCCGCATCAGGTCGGGCCCCAGGCCGCGCAGCCAGCCTTCCGGCGGGTAGTCCTCGCGGGCGTCCGGGTTGGCTACCAGGCGCGCCAGTTGGACCTGCAGATGGCGCAGCGGGGTGAACAGCATGCGCTCCAACAGCAGCCCCACCAGGAAGATGGTGCCACCGCCGGAGAAGCAGCCCAGCCACAGCACCAGCCGGGCCAGTCCCTCAGGCTGAAACAGACTATCCAGCCAGGCGGCGAAGATGGCCCCACCCAGCAGGCTGATGCCGCTGAGCAACAGCCACAGGCCGATCAGGCGCTGACGCTTGGGCAGCTTGCCGCCCTTCATCAGGCATCCTCGGCCAGCAGGGATTTGACTTTCTCCACCAGGGCCTGGGTCGAGAAGGGCTTGGTGACGTAGTCGTCGGCGCCCAGCGCCAGCCCCTTTTCCCGCTCCACCTCACGGCCGTGAGCGGTGAGCATGATGATGGGAAGCCTGGCGTGGCGAGCGTCCTGGCGCAGCTGTTCCAGCACGTCGAAGCCGCTGATGCCGGGCAGGCTGATATCGAGAAGAATCAGGTCGGGTGGCGACTCCTCGACCTTGGCCAGGGCACCTTCGCCATCCTCAGCCGTGTCCACGTCGAAACCGGCCTGCTGCATGAGGAACTCCAGCGACAGGACGATGTTGGGCTCATCGTCCACCACCAGTACCTTGGCCATTCATCACTCCTTGGAACGTATTTATGTCTTGTTAATCACCAGTCTAGTGCGCATACCGAGGGCAGCAAAGACGACCTTGGCAGAAGGCGTTCGGTATTGCCGGGAAAGGGATGTCAGGCAGCCGGGCAGGAGCGAGGGCGAGCCTCTTCAGCGGGGCTCGTCGCTATCCTTTCCGAGATGACGGAATTTCGGTCCCAGGGGGCCGAGCCACAGCCACACCTGCACCAGCACCAGCACCGGCAGCAGCCAGGGCGGGGCGCCGGTGGTGCGGGTCAGGACATGGAAGATCAGGTAGGCGGTGATGCCAGCAACCAGCCCCACCAGGGAGAAAGTGAAGGCGCGCGCCTGACCAGGACGGCGGGTGACCCGAAACAGCAGACCGATGAAGGCACCGAAGGCACCGGCCATGGCGAGTTGGAGCAGGCTTTCTGACATGGGTCTCATCGCTTTACGTCGGGACTTTCCTGGCAGCGTAACGCGCACCATCGCATGAAGCTGTACGACCTTGGATCAAGTTGATGATCCCGGCTTACGGTCATGTCCGCTGCGCCCGTTTGCTACGACTTTAGGGTAAGAAAATGGACTGATTCAGGCCTGAAAGTGGACTTGTCGGCTCGCTCTGCTCATCCTTATCCATTCAGCGCACATGTGCTGAACTGTTTCATGAATCGCGAAACATGCGAGGCAACAAGAAAGAAAAAGAACCTTCCTCAAAAAGGAGCCGATCGGAATGAGTGCTATCGTTCTGCTGATCCTGGGTCTAGGCGGAATGGCAGCGGGGTACTTCCTCTACTCACGCTTCATTGCCACCAAGATCTATCGTCTCGATCCCGACTTCAAGACGCCTGCTCACGAATACGAAGACGGGGTGGATTTCGTCCCCACCAATCGATTCATCCTCTGGGGTCATCATTTCACCTCGGTGG
Organism: Halomonas sp. KM-1; assembly: GCF_000246875.1. Taxonomy (NCBI): domain Bacteria; kingdom Pseudomonadati; phylum Pseudomonadota; class Gammaproteobacteria; order Oceanospirillales; family Halomonadaceae; genus Halomonas; species Halomonas sp. KM-1. The sequence continues at coordinate 6,346 of NZ_BAEU01000136.1, read as the reverse complement.
CCGGTGCCGCGCCCATCGTCGGGCCTGCGATTGCGGTCATCTGGGGCTGGCTGCCGGCCTTTCTGTGGGTCGTGCTGGGCACCATCTTCTTTGCCGGGGTGCACGATTTCGGCGCGATCTGGGCCAGCGTGCGCAACAAGGCCAAATCCGTCGGCGCCCTGACCGGCGATGTGGTCGGCAAGCGCGCCCGCAGCATCTTCATGATCGTCATCTTCCTCGTATTGCTGATGGTGAACGCGGTATTCGCTGTGGTCATCGCCGGCTTGATGATGAATTTCTCCACGGCAGTGGTACCGGTATGGGGCGCGATCCTGGTGGCGCTGATCATCGGTCAGCTGATCTATCGGCGCATCCTCAGTCTGCCGGTCGTCTCCATACTCGGGGTCGTTGCGCTCTACGTGCTGATCTTCATCGGCCCTGCGGTGCCGGTACAGATGCCTGCCGAGGTGGGGGCGCTTTCCGGTAACGCCGTATGGATCCTGATCCTGTTCGGCTACGCGGCGATTGCCTCGCTGTTGCCGGTGTGGGTTCTGCTCCAGCCCCGCGACTACATCAACGGCTTGCAGCTCTTCATCGGTCTGATCGTGCTCTATGGCGCGATTCTGTTCCTCAATCCGACCCTGGTGGCGCCCGCTATCAACCCGGACGTGCCGGCGGGAACACCTTCGATGATACCGCTGCTGTTCGTCACCATCGCCTGTGGCGCCATATCGGGTTTCCATGGCCTGGTCTCTTCCGGCACCACATCCAAGCAGCTCAACAAGGAAACCGACGCCCGTTTCGTCGGCTACTTCGGTGCCGTGGGCGAGGGCATGCTGGCGCTGGCCGCCATTCTTGCCGCTACCGCCGGTTTCGCCACCTTCGCCGATTGGCAGGCCATGTATACCGCCTTCGGCCAAGGCGGTGTCAATGCCTTCGTCGAGGGCGGCGCCTACATGATTCACAACGGGCTGGGCCTCAACGAAGTGACTGCGGCCACGCTGCTAACGGTCATGGCGGCACTGTTTGCCGGTACCACCATGGACACCGGCCTGCGTCTGCAGCGCTATATCTTCCAGGAGTGGGGCGACATCTATAACCAGCCGTGGATGAAGAAGAGCGCCCCGGCGACGTTGCTGGCGGTGGGTAGCTGTCTGCTGCTGGCCTTCGGTGCGGGCGGGGCGGACGGTACCGGAGGCATGATCATCTGGCCGCTGTTCGGTACCACCAACCAACTGCTGGCCGGCCTGACGCTGCTGGTCATCACGGTGATGCTGGTTCGCCTGCGGCGTCCCATGTGGTACACCCTGGTGCCGCTGTGCTTCCTGCTGGTGATGACCATTGCCGCACTGCTGATTCAGCTGCGCGCCTTCTTCGCACAGGGCAACTACTTCCTGCTGATCCTCGACATCGTGGTGCTGATTGCGGCGATCCTGGTCGCCATGGAGTGCGCCTCGGCGCTCAAGCGCTCCAGGGCGGAGATGGCCGAGCAGCAGGAGTGAACCGCGGAGGACGACATGCACGACGATCATGACGATTCGCATGATCCTCGTCTCGAAAGGATTCGGGCCTGGCTCAGCCAGGCCCGTTTCTTCGCCGAGGAGGTCTACTCCTCGCGCTATCGCGGGGCCATCGCCCGGGCCCGCCGTGACGAGGACGATCTGTTCATGCTGCTGGTCTTCTCGGAAATGATGGGCGTGCCCAACCCGGCCGCCTATTACACCCTCGAGCTGCAGCCGCTGCTGCTGGAGCGCTTCCATGACTGGCACAAGCGTATGGGCATGGAAAGGTCGCCATTAGATCACTTCAAATGCTGTTGAGAATCCTGGCAGGACACTCGACACGTAGGATTCTGTATGAAGGATTTACTTGATAAACGCCTGCTCTGGGTAGGCGGCAAAGGGGGCGTGGGCAAGACCACCGTGGCCGCATCGCTGGCGGTACTGGCGGCGCGACGGGAGCGGCGCGTGCTGGTGGTTTCCACCGATCCGGCCCATAGTCTGGGCGACGTCTTCGACCGTGAGCTGGGCGACGTGCCGCGGCGCCTGCTGCCCAACCTCGATGCCATGGAGATCGACCCGGATGCCGAGGTGGAGGCGCATCTGGCGCGGGTCACCGAGCAGATGCGTCGCTTCGCGGCACCGCAGATGATGGCGGAGCTGGAGCGCCAGATGCGGCTGACCCGCCAGTCGCCCGGGACCCAGGAGGCGGCGTTGCTGGAGCGGCTCTCGCGGCTCATCACCGCCGAGGATCCCGAGCACGACCTGATCATTTTCGACACGGCCCCTACCGGCCATACACTGCGCCTGCTCAGCCTGCCCGAGGCAATGGCGGCCTGGACCGATGGCCTGCTGGCACATAATCGCAAGTCCGAAGAGTTGGGCAAGGTGCTGTCACATCTGACCCCCAAGCGCGGTCGCGACGTTGCCACCCCCTTCGACGATCCCCAGGAGGATCCGCTCAGCGAGCTCGACGAGCGCACCCGGGACGTGGCACGTACCCTGATCGAACGGCGCCGGCTCTTCCACCAGGCGCGGCGTCGGGTGGAGGATCCCGAGCGCACTGGCTTTCTCTTCGTGCTGACCCCGGAGCGGCTGCCGATCCTCGAGACCGCCCGCGCCGTGGCGGCACTCGAGGCGGTTAAGATCCCGGTGGCCGGCACGCTGGTCAACCGGGTGATCCCCGATGAGGCCGATGGCGACTTCCTGCGTGCTCGCCGTACACAGGAGGCCAGTTATCTGGCGCGTATCGACGCCGAGCTGGGCCATCTTCCGCGCCCCCGGCTGCCCTGGCTGCCCACCGACGTACAGGGCCTGGCCACCCTCGAGGAACTGGCCGATCGGCTGGAAGCGATCGGGTTCTGAAGAGGGCTACTTCTGAAAAGAGGGGGGCTGTTTCTGGGCAGGGGGCCTGAGAACCTTTCGATTACTGTCGTGGAGCAATAGTCTCGTGTCGGGCACGTGGTGTTCCGAAAGCGCCACTCTGGCTACACTGGCGCCTTTCGAACCACCGGTGATTTGCAGGAGAGACCATGTCCGACAGCGTGCAACTGATTCAGCAATACTACGCGGCCTTCAACCGCGGCGACTGGGAGGCAATGCTGGCCTGCCTCGACGAGGCGGTGGTGCATGATCTCAACCAGGGTGAGCGGGAGTGCGGTCGCGAGACCTTCCGTGCCTTCCTGGCGCGCATGGACCGCAGCTATGTGGAACGCCTCGAAGATGTCGTCGTCATGGCCACGGCCGACGGCGCGCGGGCGGCCGCTGAATACGTTGTGCACGGCGAGTACCGCGCCACCGATGAAGGGCTGCCGCCGGCTCAGGGCCAGCGCTACGTGCTGCCGGGCGGTGCCTTCTTCGAGGTACGCGACGGCAAGATCACTCGGGTTACCAATTACTACAACCTGCAGGAGTGGCTGCGCCAGGTGGGAGCCGAGGCGTAATGCGGGTAGCGGTAGCCAAGTATCCGATCGGCATGCCAGCGGACTTCGACGCCTTCGCCCGTCGCCAGGCGGCCTGTCTGGCCGAGGCCAAGGCGCTGGGTGCCCACATCGCGGTGCTTCCCGAGTACCTGAGCCTGGAGCTCGCTGCCGGTTTCGCCACCGAGGTGCGCAGCGACCTGCACGCCTCCCTGGCAGCGCTACAGCCGCTGCGTCAGGCCTGGTGCGACCTCTACCGCCGCCTGGCACGAGAGCTCGATCTCTATATTGTGCCGGGCAGCTTCCTGCTTGAGGTGAGTGAAGGCCGCTACCGTAACCGCGCCGACTGGTTTGCCCCGGACGGCCTGCACGGCTGGCAGGACAAGCTGCAGCTCACCGGCTACGAGAAGTCCAGTGGCGTGATCGAGCCGGGCGATGCGCTGCACGGGTTCGACTGCAATGGTCACCGGGTGGGGATCGCGGTCTGCTATGACGTGGAGTTTCCGCTGCCGGTGCGGGCCCAGTACGAGGCCGGAGTGCGCCTGCTGTTGGTGCCGAGCTGCACCGACACCGCGGCCGGTGCGACCCGGGTGCGGGTGGGTTGTCTGGCCCGGGCGCTGGAGAACCGTTTCTTCGTGGCCCAGGCGGTCACGGCGGGCGAGGCGGCCTGGAGCCCGGCGCTGGACGTCAACACTGGCGAGGCGACCCTCTACGCACCCATGGATCACGGTTTCCCCGCCGATGGGGTACTGGCCGCCACCCACGGCGAGACGCTCTGGGCCTGCCACGAACTCGATCTGTCGGCCCTGGAACGTAGCCGCGAAAGCGCCCAGGTGGCCAACGATCGCGACTGGCCCGCTCAGCTTGCCGCCCCTCTGCGCCCGTGGGAGGAGGCGATGCCCCGGCCCCTGGCCGATGGCATGCCGGAGTTAGACCAAGTACCGGAGACGGCCTGAGCCGATAGGGCCCTCAGCGCCGCAGCAGCTGCCTGCGCACTGCCTGTTCGCCGCGCCCCAGCCACTCGTGCAGCGCCCGGGTACTCTGATTGAGGTGGTAGGCTCGGGGCAGCCAGGCGACAAGCCCCTCGGGCGGGGGGCTGGTGAACTCGGTGGGCGCCGGTACTACGCTCAGGTCCTGGGCCTCGAATTCCGCCACGGCACGGGGCAGGTGCCAGGCCTGTGAGACCAGCGCCACCCGGGCGATGCCATCGGCGCGCAGCATCTCGGCGCTCAAGCGCGCATTCTCGGCGGTGTTGCGGCTGGCGCCCTCCAGCCAGCGCACAGGCACATCGAACACGTCGCGCAGGGCGGCCGCCATCAGGCTTGCTTCGGCGCTGTGTTCGCCATGCACGCGACCGCCACTGACCAGAATCGGCAGTTCGCTCTGGCGATGCAGGTGAGCACCGTAGGCCAGGCGGCGCCAGGTGGGGTTGGCCGGCGCATCGCCCCAGCCGAATTCGGGGGCATCGTAGTCGCGCCCACCGCCCAGAATGACGATGGCCTCGACAGTTTCCAGTTGGCTTGGCGAAGGCGGCGAATAGGGCTCGAGCCCCTGGCGCAGGGCATGGCTAGCCATGGGCGTGGCCAGCAGCAGCAGGCTGGCCAGCCCCAGCGTGAACAGCAGAGCGCCAGACAAGCGCCGAATGCCGAGCATCAGGCCCAGCAGGATGAGCAGCGCGTTGAGCGTCGGGGGCAGCAGTAGAATCTTGAGCTCGCTCATGCGATCACGCCTGTGTCAGGAGTTCCAGTCGGCGGCTCGGCCAGTGCACCACGGCGGTTCGCGACAGCATGCTGGCGGCCAGCCGCGGATGTTCCCGGGAAATGACCCGAGCGGCGAACTCCGACAGGAAGCGCGACTTTAGCTCGGCGCGGGCACGATCCACGCCGATCGCCTCGTAGGGCGTCGAAGCCAGCAGCAGGAAGCCATCGTCGGGGATGCGTCCGGCCTTCATGTTGGCATCGATGATGGCGGCAGCCGTCGCGATGGGTTCGGAAAGGTCGGGGCTGTAGGGGCCGACGATCAGAGCGGTATTGGGCAGGTGCAGGAAGTCGAACCCACGCCCGATGCAGATGACCCACTCGCGATGTTCGATATCCAGCTCGCGGGCGGTACCGCGCAGGGAGTCGACGTGCTGCAGGTTGCCCTGCAGCAGCGGCAGCAGGTCGCGGCGGATGTCGCCGGGCATGTCTGGGCACACCTGGGCCACGCGCTGGTCGAGTTCGGCGCCTTCGGCAAGCGACAACTCGCCGATGTCGAGGGTGGCGCCATCGCTGCCGTGGACGATGAGAGAGTCGGTATCGGTCTCGAAGCCGCACACCAGCGGGTAGACGTTGCGATGATCGCGACCGAAGACCTGCTCGGCCTGACGGCGTATCTCGTTGGCGTGAGCCAGGGCGGCCTCGGCGTCACAGGCGAAGCCGGCACAGCCGCGAGCAAGATCGCCACGAGAGAAGTGATAGCTGATGATCAGCAGCACACCGTTGCCGCCATGAATGGCCGCGTGCACGGCATCGGTGAGCATCTCGCCGAGATAGGGCCAGCCCAGGTGGAAGATCCCCCCCAGGTTGCGGAAGGGGGTGATGATGCCCAACGGAGTGCGGGTGGCATGGGGCAGATGTATCCGTCCATCCATGCACTTCATGGCCAGAATCCGTGTGGGGTGCTTGGCCAGATAGCGCTCGCGGGCCAGCCATGCCGAGGGGCTGCAGAACGTATCGGCATGCTCGCGCGAAAGGGCGAGCAGTGCCTCGATGCGCTCACCGATGGGGCGGTCGTGTAGTGGCATGATTCGGCCCGGCTTATTGTTGTCGTTTCCGCTTTATCGTCCCTGAGTGTGCAGCATTATGCAAAACCCTCATTCGTCTAAGGCGGAGGGCTACCGCGCAACGCAGCGGTTCGCACGCGTAGGAATTTTTGCAGTGTTTCCCGGATGTGACGACACTCAAATAT
>NZ_BAEU01000137.1:0-35929 GCF_000246875.1 Halomonas sp. KM-1 | reverse complement strand
AACCGTTTAAACAGCTCTTCGCTACCCGTGATGATGGTCAGTATGTGAGCGCTCCATGCGATCAACTGCTCGGGTTCAAACTTTACTAACTTCCTTACATAAGAAATCGCGGAAACATGATTGGTTTTCATACGCCAGACACACCTAATACAGTTCTGCAGACTGACCTCGCCGCCGAAAACCCTTTGTATCTTTACTGGCCAAAAGATAAATCTATACTTGTATACAGTGATTCTATTACTGAATTACTTGCTAATCCTAAAGTGTCTAAGCCTCTTTCCGTATCCTGCGAGGGCATTTCCTTTTTATTGCAAAGCGGGGTAGTGCCGCCCCCTAAAACCGCTTATGAAGATATATATATTTTAAGTATTGGTGATGCTGCATTTGTTAATGTTTTTAACCGAAAAGTTGAGGTTGAATTTACTCATACTTTTCCGTTTTTCAATGGCAGCCGCATGTCACCCGATGAAATGAGGCCGGACGAAAATTACATTCTAGAAGTTCTTGCTGAGGCAACTGCAAGTCGTATTAATTCTTCCTATCCAAGCTTCTTATTTCACAGCGCGGGGAAAGACAGTAACACTATTGCTCTTGCGTTAGCCTTAGCCGGTTGGCAGGATAGGGTAACACTAATCAGCCATAAAACTAACGGAGTGGCAGACGAAAGTAAGATCAGTGCTCAAATTGCAAGCCATTTAGGCTTCAAACACATTGTTTTACTAGAAGTAGAACAGTTAACTGCACAGCATAAACATGCTATTGAAGATTATTTTGTACATTCTCCTTTTCCATGCACTGATAACGTTTCACTTGCATACCCATTATATTCAGTTCAAGTGCCGGAGTTGAAAGAGGCGAATCTTATTGATGGTGGGGGGAATGATACATATATGTCCATCCCACCCAAAGAACGTGACATTAAAACTCATAAGCTAGGGAGGTGGGCAGCTAACCTGGCGGGATTGAGAAATTTAGTGAAATCCGAAAGTATATTATGCCCTTTGCTACGAACACAGGCTGAATGGTATGGGATGGCAGGGCTCAGTTTAGCAGATGCCCAAAAAATTTACCCGAACAGTATATCTGTATTTCCTTACTGGCAGAAAGAGAGTTGTTTAAGGCGGGGGTGGGAAATATATGATTTTAAAACGGATATTTTAACCACGGTAACAGCAGCCGAGTTGCATATTAGAAAAGTAAGAAATTTTTCTGATGCAATGAAAGGCAATTTGGTGCTGCCTTTCTCAAATTTTCAAGTGGCTGGTTATTTTTCTAAGATGCCCGAAAAATATCTTTTTGATCGGGAAAGCAAGAAAAATAAGCTTATTCTTAGAAAGATATTAAAGGATAGACTGGGGTTAGATTCAGATGCACTTGGAAAAATGGGATATAGTTATGATTCATCTAGCGTTATAATCAATAACTGGGATTTTATTGTTGAAGAAATATATAGCTGCAACCTATGGGATAAGATAGGTTTGAAATATGTTATAAATCGCATGCATGGCAATATGGAAAGGAAGGGGTGGAGCGGTAAGGCTGCAGGACAGTTTTTAAACAGAATTTACTTGTTGTCAGCTTGGTATAATAATTGCCAGTATTTGAGGAAGTAATGTTATTAGTGCTTTTCCTGTATGTGCCTGTAGTAGTGTTTATCTCAATTTTTTGCTAACTTCAATGAGTCTCTGGTATATAAATGAGTAGGACGCCTTCTGCCTGACCTTGATATCTATGATTGAGCTTTAGGTTATGATAGATATCAGATAACTATCATGCCGTAATTCATTAAATTTGGATTGCTTTGTTTTTGTATATTTTTTACAACTGTGTTCAGCTAAGACCTTTACATGTCATTATGAGGTCAGACTATGGCAATTGCTTTTAAACAAAGGCATGTTAGCGATACTTGGTTAGCTCTTTTTGCACTCTTGCTGACGGTAGTTTTTGATTATTTTTTTAATAATCATAGTCGCGAGGCATCCTTGGCAATGTTTGCAGTTATTACTTTTGTTTTCATATACATATTACGGGAATTTCGACATTACGGCACACTGGGTATTGTTGTTTTTTCTTCTGGGCTGATTCTTTATGTTATCCCTTATTTGGGTTATATTTTAAGAGGCGTGCATTTGCCTTTCGTATTTTACTCGCTCTTTAATGTGGTGGCACTAATTCTGCTATTCTTCAGCAGGTTTTTCTTTCGAGAAGGAATCACCCAAGAGTCAACTGTACTCAAAGGGGCTGTCCCTTTGTATTGTATTTTTATTTTATTTTCTTTTGTCGGCCTGCATGTTTGGATGCCAGTCCATGCCGGTTTTTTGGCTTTAGCATTGTTAATGCTAGGTAGAATCTGTGGAAATATAAAATACAGTCATAAGAAAGTATTGGTTCTTACTTCATTCATTTACTTGCTGCTTTTATATGATTTTTTTATGGTCTGGAACGGTTTTGGAAGATTGCTTTTTTTGATATATTTAATATTGCCTGTATTGGTTCTTTATCATTACCGGCGAATTAGCTTGAGTATGTGGCAATTTCATATATTAATTCCTTTTGGCATGCTGATCGGGATTTATATTAGAGCTCAGGATGGCTTTAGGTTAGCGCTAATGAACTTTGGTGGTGGTTCTGTTGGCCACCATTTGGAGTTGATGAAAGATATAAGCTTATCATTGAATTCCAGTGAGGCACGTATAAGTGAATTGTTTGGTCAGTTTTCTTTATATTTTTTGAATTGGTTTCCTCGAGACATTTGGCAAGAAAAACCAGTAGGTATCAGTTTTTGGTTTGTAGATGAATTTATAGGTCGTGAAGGCTACGGTGACGTTTATAATGTTTCGTTGGGCTTGTGGGGAGAACACATGTATTTACTTCCAGGTTTTTGGCCTGTAAGTGGTTTATTTTTGATCCTGTTGACTGGCCTAATGATCAAGATTGTATATGTCTGCTCTTTTCGTTCTGCCGTTGCAGTTATTGTTTTTCAGGCATATTTGTTAACTTTGTTTTGGGGGGGGATGGGGTCGTTCGGTTCAAGAGTTTGGTGGATGCTATTACCTATATGCATATATATATGGGCTGAAAAAATTTTCCTATTATTAACGGCGAAAAAAATACTACCTGCGCGCCTTTCTTAAGTTAGGATTTTGCGATGTTTAAAGAAAAGCCTGTTGTATTAGCTTTTAATAAATTCTATTTGCCTGGCTATAAGGCTGGTGGGCCTATTCGTTCTTTAGTCAATATGGTGGATCACCTTGGGGACAAATTTGATTTTTACATTTTAACTCTTGATCATGACGCGGGCGACAGGAATTCATATCAAAGCATCCAGCATGGGAAGTGGCATCATGTTGGAAAATCTAAAGTTATGTATTTAAGCCCTGAGGATGTTTCAATAAACAAGCTGGTTAAGATTATCTCATATCTTAATCCTGCTGCAATCTATTTGAATAGTTATTTTGACTCTTCTTTCACTTTGCGTGTATTGTTATCTCGTCGGCTAAACAGGTTTAACTCCATACCAATTATTTTGGCTCCTAGAGGAGAGTTTTCTGCAGGCGCACTTGGTATAAAGAGCTTCAAGAAACGTGCCTATATACGCATGTCGTCTGTTCTCGGTCTCTACCGTAATTTGATTTGGCAGGCATCAAGTTCGCTAGAAAAAGAAGATATACTACGTAGTCTGAAATTTGTTCGATACGATCAAGTCAAGGTGGCTGTGAATCTTACTCCGATAGCCCCTTTTTCAAATTTTGAACCAAAAGCTCGGGAAGTTAATTCCCCGTTGAAAGTTTGTTTCCTGTCACGCATAACGCCAAAGAAAAATTTAGATTTTGCTTTAGATGTATTACGTCAGGTCTCGTCGAAAGTAACATTTACAATTTATGGGCCAAAAGAGTCTACGTTGTATTGGGTGCGATGCGAGTCGCTGATAGAAGATTTACCAGACAATATTACTGTAGTCTACGCGGGTGAAGTCCTCCCAAATAATGTCAATGCTAACCTAGCTCAGCATGACTTATTTTTCTTTCCCACTCGAGGCGAAAATTATGGTCATGTGATTCATGAGGCTTTACTGTCTGGTTTGCCTGTTTTAATTAGTGACCAAACTCCCTGGGATGATTTGGAGGCATACGGTATTGGGTGGTCATATTCTCTCCAATATAGTTCATTTTTTTCCAAGAAAATTGATGATTTCGCTAATATGTTGAGTGAGGAAACTTTAAACATGCGGAAAAGAGCTATGGCTTTTGCTATTAATAAATCAAGCGACAGTCAAGCGGTAAGGGATAATATTGATTTGTTTGAGCATGCTGTTAGTTTGATGAGGCCAAGTTGAAGTTGTGTTGGAGATAAATAGTTTTTCTATTTAGTTTTATGCTGTATCTTTGTTGATTGACGCTTGTAAATAAAAGACTTGAAAGCATGGTAAAAATATACAAACATCTTCCTGAGAGTATTCAAGACTTAGCCGTCACCTATCAAGGGTGGCGGCTTTCTAAACACCGTTTTGGAGTGGATTTTAAACAATCTTTTAGAGATTTTTCTGACAGATCTTTATGGTCAAAAAATGAAATTATAGAGTATAGGAGGCGAAAGGTCTTAGAATCTCTTTTTCGTGCATCTTTGACTCCTTTCTATTCTCGTTTTTTCGCTAGTCTCGGAATGGAGTGGCAAGATTTTGAAGATCCAGAAGCTTTTTCTTTAATCCCGGTTGTTTCTAAAAAAGAAATTCAAGCCAAAATAGATGATTTTCGTCCGCGAGAAAAAATTTCATCAGACTCCGTTATTAAAACATCAGGGACAACTGGAGAGTCATTTTCATTTCCAGTGTCAAAAAATGTAGAACCCAGGCAATGGGCTGTGTGGTGGAGGTACAGGAATCGGCACAGTATTGACATAGGCGATAGGTGCGCTCTTTTTGCTTCTGCACCAATAATTCAAGGAAAGATGGGGTCAAGGCCTTGGAGATATAATCGTTTTGGCAATGAGTATAGATTTAGTATATTCCATATTTCCCGTGACACTGCAAAATTGTATGTGGATTCGCTAAATTCCATTCGGCCTTCTTGGATACATGGAAATCCCACAGCAATCTCATTGCTAGCATCTTATATCATTGAATTAGATTTGCCTGTTTGTTTTAAAGTTAAATGTGTTACAGTGGGTTCCGAGAACTTGCTAGGCTGGCAAAAAAGGGTTATTGAAAAAGCTTTTTTTACCAAAGTTGTGCAGCACTACGGTTTGGCTGAAGCTGTGGCAAATATTTCGGAGTGTGAGTTTGGGAAGTTGCACACTGACGAAGACTTTAGTTATGTGGAGTATCTTGCAAATGAAAAAGGCGAGGCATGCAGTATAATTGGGACGCCTTTTGACAATTATGCATTTTCTGTTCTTCGGTATGATACGGGTGATCTGGCAACGCTGAGCTCAGAAGAGTGTTCATGTGGCCATCCTGGTAGAGTGGTTGAAAATCTAGATGGGCGATTAACTGATTACGTGATTCTTCCCAGCGGAGATAAAGTTGCCTCTCTTGCTGCTCCATTCCATAATGCCGATGGTTTGGCTGGTGCTCAGTTATATCAAGGTAAAGATGGGGCGCTAACTGTACGTTATATTCCAGCAAGTGGTTGGGACGAAAATTGCCTTGTGAAACTGGAAAGTGAACTTCGTCTTCGCGTGGGTGATAAAATTTCTATAAAATATGAAAAAGTTTCAGAAATCCAGAAGACTTCAAGAGGGAAAATGAAGCTTGTTGTGTCTGAACTCAATTGATGCTTGGTCTGTATTTTCACTATAAGTTGTTCTTGAAATTTGAGTAATCAATGAAACAAGTCCTCCAAGACCTGGCCAAAGGCGCCACCACCCTTACCGAAGCCCCTTCACCTCGTGCCAGCACCGGTAGCCTGCTGATTTCAACCTCAACTACCTTAGTCTCCGCCGGTACCGAGCGCATGCTGGTGGATTTCGGCCGCGCCTCCTACCTGCAGAAGGCCCGTCAGCAGCCGGAGAAGGTGAAGATGGTGCTGGAGAAGGTTCAGACCGATGGCTTGATGACCACGATGGAGGCGGTGCGCTCAAAGTTGGCCCAGCCGCTGCCGCTAGGCTACTGCAATGTCGGCGTGGTCAGCGAAGTGGGGCAGGGTGTTTTAGGCTTCAAGCCCGGTGATCGTGTGGCCTCCAACGGGCCTCATGCCGAGATCGTCAAGGTACCGCAGAATCTCTGCGCGCGAATTCCCGAAGGTGTTTCCGACGAACAGGCGGCCTTTACTGTGGTAGGCGCTATCGGCCTGCAGGGAATCCGACTGGCGCAGCCGACTCTAGGCGAGGCTTTTGTGGTTACCGGGGTGGGGTTGATCGGGCTGTTGACGGTACAGCTGCTGCGTGCCCACGGTTGTCGTGTGCTGGCCATCGATTTCGATGCCGCCAAGCTGGCCTTGGCCGAAAAGTTCGGCGCCGAGATTTGCAACCCGGCTCAGGGCGAAGACCCGGTGGCGGCGGGGCTCGCCTTCAGCCGCGGTAACGGCGTGGATGGTGTCATCATTACTGCTTCCACCAAGTCGAACGATCCGGTCACCCAGGCGGCGCGTATGAGTCGCCAGCGTGGGCGCATCATCCTGGTGGGCGTTACCGGGCTGGAACTCAACCGTGCCGACTTCTATGAGAAGGAGCTCAGCTTTCAGGTCTCCTGCTCCTACGGCCCGGGCCGCTACGATCCGAACTACGAGGAAAAGGGCAATGACTATCCTCTCGGCTTCGTGCGCTGGACCGAGCAGCGCAATTTCGAGGCCGTGCTGGATATGCTGGCCAGCGGCCAGTTGGACGTCGAGCCGCTTATCACTCACCGCTTCGCTTTCGCTAATGTGCCCGAGGCCTACCGGGTGCTCACCGAGGAGCGCGCGGCCTTGGGTATCTTGCTGGAGTATGATGCACCGCTAGAGCAGCGCACCGTTTCGTCCGTTACCCTTAACCGCGAAGTACAGTTCGATGCTACCCGGCCTGTGCTGGGTATGATCGGCGCCGGTAACTACGCTTCTCGAGTGCTGATCCCGGCCTTCAAGGCTGCTGGTGCCCAGTTGCATACTCTGGTTACCGCAGGTGGCATCAACGGGGTGATTCACGGTGAGAAAGCGGGTTTTGCCGAAGCCTCTACGGATCTGGTGGGGCTGCTAGCCAACGACACCGTCAACACCGTGGCCATCGTCACCCGTCACGACACCCATGCAAACTTCGTTAGCCAAGCCTTGGCAGCAGGTAAGCATGTCTTCGTCGAAAAGCCCTTGGCGATTTGCAGGGAGGGGTTGGCCGAGGTAGAGGCGGCCTACCACACGGCCCACGCCAGCGGCCAACAGCCTCACCTGATGTTGGGCTTCAACCGCCGCTTCGCTCCCCAGGTCCAGAAAATGAAAAAGCTGCTGGGGACGGTGAACGAACCCAAGAGCTTCATCATGACCATGAACGCCGGGGCCATCCCTCCCGAGCACTGGACGCAGGATCCCGCAGTGGGCGGAGGACGCATTATCGGCGAGGCCTGCCACTTCATTGACCTGATGCGCTTCCTGGCCGGCAGCCCCATTGTCTCGGTTCAGGCGCGGCGAATGGGCGATAACCCGGGTATGGCGATCACCGAGGACAAGGCGGCCATCACCCTTGGCTTCGCTGACGGTTCCTTCGGCACTATCCACTATCTGGCCAACGGCGCGGCAAGCTTCCCCAAGGAGCGCGTCGAGGTGTTTACCGCCGGGCGGGTCCTTCAACTCGACAACTTTCGCAAGCTTAAGGGCTACGGCTGGCCGGGCTTTCGCAAGCTCACCCTGTGGAAACAAGACAAGGGTCAGAAGGCCTGCGCGGCGGCGTTCCTTACCGCCGTCGAGCAAGGTCGGGCTACCCCCATACCCGCTGAAGAAATCTTCGAGGTAGCGCGAGTCAGCATCGAAGCGGCTGAGGCGCTTCGCGGCCAGTAGCTACCTCGCATCGCTCTGACCACCTATTGGCGCAAGCGATCCCAATCCTACAATCCTGATGAAGGCAGACCGTATGACTTCACCGCGGCCACTGCGCACGCTCTGTGTCTTCGGCACACGCCCTGAGGCGATCAAGATGTCGCCTCTGTCCCTCGCCCTGCAGGCGGATCCACGCTTCGATACGCGTGTATGCGTGACTGGCCAGCACCGGGAGATGCTGGATCAGGTACTAGCGTTGTTCGAACTGATACCGGACTATGATCTTTCGATCATGCGGCCAGGTCAGGATCTGACCGATGTCACTGCCGCCATTCTGCAGGGTATGAAAGGCGTACTGAGTGATTGGCGGCCCGATGTGGTGCTGGTGCACGGTGATACGGCCACTACCTTTGCAGTGACCCTAGCCGCCTACTACCAGCAAATACCGGTGGCTCATGTCGAAGCGGGGCTGCGCACCGGTAACCTTTACTCCCCGTGGCCGGAAGAGGCCAACCGCAAGCTGACCGGAGCTCTGGCCGCGTGGCACTTTGCGCCGACCGAGCGCTCGCGCCGCAACCTGCTCGAGGAGGGCGCCAAGCCGGATAGCATCCTGGTCACGGGGAATACGGTGGTCGATGCCTTGCTGGATGTAATCGAGAAGCTTGAAACGACACCTGCGTTACAGGCGCGATTCCAGGATCAGTTCGCTTTCCTGGATGACGCTCGCCGCATGATTCTGGTCACTGGCCACCGCCGTGAAAGCTTCGGCGGTGGCTTCGAGCGCATCTGCCAGGCACTGCGCATCACCGCAAGCCGGCACCCCGATGTACAGGTCGTCTATCCGGTTCACCTCAACCCTCAGGTGCAAGAACCCGTTAACCGGCTGCTGGCGGATATCGACAACATCCACCTGATCGAGCCGCTGGATTATCTGCCGTTCGTGTATTTGATGAATCGGGCTCACCTAATCATCACCGATTCAGGCGGTATTCAAGAAGAAGCGCCGTCGCTGGGCAAGCCGGTGCTGGTGATGCGTGATACCACCGAACGACCGGAGGCGGTTGAGGCGGGCACCGTCAAACTGGTGGGTACCGATGTGGCCACCATCACACGTGAACTCGACACACTGCTGTCTGACGACACCGCTTACCAAGCCATGAGCCGCGCGCACAACCCATACGGCGACGGCCAGGCCTGCGCGCGTATTCTCGATCACCTTGCCGAATCTCTGGGTTCGACCCGTAAGGCCAGCAAAGAACTGGCTACGGCTTGATCTCTTAGACCTCTCCAAAGCTTTTAATTTGCAGCCTTCTCAGTACGCAAGGAACGCAATTTATGTCTCTTGAAACCATTTCCGTGATTGGGTTGGGCTATATTGGCCTGCCCACCGCTGCTGTCATCGCCTCTCGCCGTAAGCGGGTCATCGGTGTGGATATCAGCCTGCAGGCGGTGAACACCATCAACCGTGGTGAGATTCATATCGTCGAGCCTGAACTCGACATGCTGGTCCATGCGGCGGTCAAGGAGGGCTACCTGAGGGCCACCACCGTGCCGGAACCGGCAGATGCTTTCCTGGTCGCTGTGCCTACCCCCTTCAAGCGTGAAGAGGGGAAGGAACATGTGCCGGACCTAAGCTACATTCACTCGGCTAGCCTTTCGATCGCACCGGTACTGAAGCCAGGCGACTTGGTCATTCTGGAATCCACCTCGCCGGTGGGGGCCACTGAGCAAATGGAGGCCTGGCTTGCGGAGGCGCGCCCGGACCTAAGCTTCCCCAGCCAACTGGGCGAGGCGTCGGACATTCGCGTGGCGCACTGTCCGGAGCGGGTGTTGCCGGGGCACGTGGTACGCGAGTTGGTGGAGAATGACCGGGTAATCGGCGGTATGACGCCACGTTGCTCCGAGGCCGCATGTGAGCTGTATCAGCTTTTCGTGCAGGGAGATTGCATCAGCACTAACGCACGCACGGCCGAAATGGCCAAGCTGACCGAGAACAGCTTTCGCGATGTCAACATTGCCTTTGCCAATGAGCTTTCCATCATCTGCGATAGGCTCGACATCAACGTCTGGGAGCTGATCCGCCTGGCCAACCGTCACCCGCGGGTCAATATTCTACAGCCGGGGCCGGGTGTGGGTGGCCACTGCATCGCCGTGGACCCTTGGTTCATCATTAGCGAAGCCCCGGAACAGGCCCGTCTGATCCGCACGGCACGCGACGTCAACGATGGTAAGCCCGAGTGGGTGATCGACAAGGTCAGTCAAGCGGTGGGTCAGTTCCTGAGTCAGCACCCTGAGCGCACCGCCCGCGACATCACCGTGGCGTGCCTGGGGCTGGCGTTCAAGCCTGATATCGACGACCTACGTGAAAGCCCGGCGCTTGCCATCACCCAGGCATTGAAATCCAGGCTGCCCAGCAGGCTGATGGTGGTCGAGCCCAATATCGATGTACTGCCAACGAGCCTGGAGGGCTCCAAGCTTGTCGGTATCGATGTGGCCCTGGCCGAGGCGGACATCATCGTGCTGTTGGTCGACCACAAGGCGTTCAAGAAAATCGGGCAAGAGCAATTGACCGGCCGCCTGCTGGTCGACACCCGGGGGGTATGGGCCGGGCAGGCGCGGCGACTGGCGGTTCCTTCTCCACTGCCGACCTGATGTGCCATGGTCCTAAGGGGACAGCAATGCTAAAAGTGACTATAATGCGCCGCTCTGCTATTTTAGTTACTTAGAGGGGTGGGCCAGGAGGCAGGGGGATGAGCATCGAGCACATCAGCATCAATTTGCGCCGTCTAAGGAAGGAGTCGGGTATATCGCAGGCCGAACTGGCTGAGGCCTCAGGACTCTCGCTGAGCGGTTACCGCAAGCTGGAGCTAGCCAAGACTGAAAGCCCGCGTCCGGAGTCGCTCAAGTCGATTGCTCGTGTGTTGGGGGTGCCGCTTCAGGAGCTGCTGATGCCGGTAGCGTCGCTCGAGCAAGTGCGCTTTCGCTCGTTGCGCAGGCTGAAGAGCCGTGGCCAGATTCTGGCGGATGTTGCCGTTTGGCTGCAGGATTTCGCTGACCTGGAAGACCTGACCGGAGAGCGGCCGCCGCATGCGCTCGAGCCGTTGTGGAAGGCATACCACCAGCATGGCGCGGAAGATATCCCGAGCTATGCACAGCGGGTGAGATCGGCGTTCCACCTCAACGACCGCGAGCCGGTACACGATATCTGTGGTCTGCTGGAGGCGCGCGGCATCAAGGTGCGCTCGGTTTCCGTTCCCAATGATGCCTTCATGGGGCTCTCCGTCGGAACTGAAGAGCGCGGGGGGCCTGCCATCGTGGTCAATACCTGGGAACGGCTGCCGGTCGAGACTTGGATCTTCAGTGCCGTGCACGAGCTTGGGCACTTGTTGATGCACCTCGGGGCTTACGATGTTGCCGCCTCTGAGGAAGATGCCGACCAGGAACGTGAAGCCGACCGCTTTGCTTCGCACTTCCTGATGCCGGAAGCCGCTTTTCGTCGTGAATGGGACGAGACCGCGGGGCTCTCGCTGCTCGACCGGGTATTCAAGGTCAAGCGGGTGTTTCGTGTCAGTTGGCGTACCGTGCTGTTCCGGGTGGCGGAGAGCATGCCCGAAGCATCGCGTGGTGGGCTCTGGGCACGCTTCAATGCGGAATACAAGCGACAGCGGTCTCGTTCACTGCTCAAGCACGACGAGCCCAGCGGCATCGATGCCGAGGTTTACCATTCGCTCTATAGCGAGCGGCCGGTCGGTGAAGAGCCGTTCGGAATGGATGCTTACGACTTCAAGGAAGATCGTCTGGCCCGTTTGGTGCGCCGGGGATTGGAGGATGGTCTCATCTCGCTATCACGCGGAAGCGAGATTCTCAACCTGCCACTCATGGAAATGCGGGAACTTACCCGCTCCTGGATGAGCTGACGACGGCTGCTGGCGAACACGATGCCGATCATCACAGATGCCAATGTACTAATTGATTACTGCCAAGCGGACCTGTCGATTTTGGGGCTCTACGCCGCCCACATCGAGCCGGTGCTGATACCCTCGCAGATTTTCACATAACGCCGGGTCTCTGGCGTTGCTTATCTCGTTGCGGAATTGCTTTGATGTTGACGCGTTATACCCGTCTGTTTCATACCGTTCGCTACCTCAAGCCGGGACAAATCGGCTGGCGACTATATTACCGCTTGCTGCGCCAGCGTGTGCGTCGGCAGGCCATGGCCCCGCTGGGGCAGGCAGAGCGGCGCCGTTGGGTCGATAGCTGGTCGGCTCCCACCTGGATGCCGCCGGTGCTGGTAGGCAAGGGGGCATCGAATGAGTTCGAGTTCCAGTTCCTCGGCGAACGGGGTGGGTTGGCTAGCACGGAAGATTGGAACCATCCCGGCAAGAGCAAGCTATGGCTCTATAACTTGCATTACCTGGACGATCTTTGTGCACAGGATGCCGATGAACGCTCCGTCGAGCACCGGGCGCTGGTGCAGCGCTGGCTTGATGAGAATCCGCCTCTCGTAGGCAATGGCTGGGAGCCTTATACGCTCTCATTGCGGCTGGTGAACCTGACCAAGTGGCTGAGCGGGCAGCAATGGCAGAGTGGAGAGCCCGTTCCCTCACCTTGGCTTGCAAGCCTGGCGCGCCAGGCTCAGGCGCTCTCGGCCCAACGCGAATTCCACATTCTGGCCAACCACCTCTTCGCCAACGGCAAGGCACTGACCTTTGTCGGCGCATTTTTGCAAGGCGAGGACGCCGAGCGCTGGCTACGTCAGGGGCTCGACATTCTCGATGAGCAAGTTCCCGAGCAGTTCTTGGCCGATGGAGCGCACTTCGAGCGCTCGCCCATGTATCACGCCGCACTGCTATGGGATCTGGCCGACCTGATTCATCTGTCCGAGTGCAGTGGATTGGTGGCTCTGCGCGAGCGTGCCGCGGCTTGGCGCTCTTTCCTGGAGCGCGGGTTGGGGTGGCTTCAGTGGATGAGCCATCCGGACGGCGAAATCGGCTTTTTCAATGATGCCGCTTTCGGTGTTGCTCCCACCTTGGCGAATCTAGACGCCTATGCCGAGCGATTGGGGCTCAAGATCCTCGAGCCCTTGGCCGCAACCTCAATCGTCACCCAGGGGGTTCGCTACGCTGCGCGGCATGCCAGAGAGAGCGGCTATGTGGCGGTGGAATGGGATCATGGCGGCAAGGCCATAATCGATGTAGCGCCGGTAGGGCCGGACTACCAGCCCGGCCATGCCCATGCCGATACGCTTAGTTTTGAACTAAGCCTGTTTGGACAGCGCGTACTGGTCAATTCGGGGACTTCCCAATACGGCGATAACGTAGAACGTCATCGTCAGCGCTCTACTGCGGCTCACAACACGGTAGTGGTCGATAATGAAAACTCATCCGAAGTATGGGCCGGCTTTCGAGTTGCGCGGCGTGCTCGCCCTGGGCCCGTACGGATCAGCGTAGAGGAAGGGAGCTTGACAGTGCAGGGCAGTCACGACGGCTACCGGCGCCGGCCCGGCCGCGTCGAGCATCGCCGTGAGTGGTGTATCGGTGATGGAAGGCTGACCGTGGCGGATAGTCTGAGAGGGCGCTTCGGGCAGGCCAAGGCTCGTTTTCACTGCCACCCTTCTGTGTCGTTATCGCTTGCAGATCCAAAGCGAGGCCGACTGACATTACCTAGTGGGCAAAAGATTTCATTTTCCATCGAAGGGGGGCGAGCAGAGGTTGAGACTACGGCCTGGCACCCTCGCTTTGGTGTATCTCAAGCAAATCAATGTCTCGTGGTGCATTTTACTCACAGTGATTGCCTTACGCGTTTTTCTTGGGCGTACAGCTAAGCGCCTTTATATCGCTATCAAGACAGTTTTCCTTTATGCGCATACTCTTCATTTCCGATAACTTTCCACCTGAAACCAATGCTCCAGCTACTCGTCTCTATGAGCATGCAACCCGCTGGGTCAAAGCCGGGCATGAAGTAACGGTGATTACCTGCGCACCAAATTTTCCTGAGGGTAAGGTTTTTCCTGGTTACCGCAATCGCTGGTATGCCGTGGAAAATTGGGATGGGATACGCATTGTTCGGGTAAAAAGCTATATCACTTCTAACGAAGGTTTCCTCAAACGAACCTTGGATTATGTCTCGTTCATGGTGAGCGGCTTCTCTGTTGGCCTGTTTCAGAAGAATCCTGATGTTATTGTCGCCACCTCTCCACAGTTCTTCGCCGCTGTTGGTGGCTGGGCCTTGGCAGCCGTGCGCCGTAAGCCTTTCATCTTTGAACTCCGCGATCTATGGCCTGCTTCGATTGTAGCCGTGGGTGCAATGCGAGAGAGCCGAACGATACGCTGGTTGGAAAAGCTCGAGCTGTTTCTTTATCGTCGTGCAAGCCGAGTCGTAGCCGTGACGCACGCCTTCAAGAAAGATCTCATGGAGCGCGGTATTGAGGGTGACAAGATCGATGTCGTCCTCAATGGCGTAGACTTATCACGTTACCAACCCATGGCGGCCGACGAGTCTCTGCTACGAGAGCATGAGCTGCAAGGGAAGTTCGTGGTGGGCTACCTCGGCACTCATGGCATGGCGCATGCTCTGGACAAGGTGCTGGAGGCCGCTGAGCAGTTGAAGCACCGCGACGATATCGTATTCATTTTTGTGGGAGCAGGTGCTGCAAAAACCGAGCTTGTGGAGCGGGCCAAGGCGAAAGGACTATCGAACGTGCGCTTTGTGCCGCGACAACCCAAGGAAGCCATGCCGAAATACTGGTCCCTGTGTGATTTGGCTCTGATTCCACTACGGGATACACCAGTATTCGAAAGTGTCATCCCTTCCAAGATGTTTGAATGTATGGGCATGGGCATTCCGGTTTTAATGTCGATCCCAGAAGGGGAAGGCACCAGTATTTTGCGTGAATCTGGCGCTGGGGTTTGTGTACCCCCGGAAGATCCAGTAGCCATGGCAGCAGCAATTGAAGGCCTCAAGGACAATTTGGAGCAACGGGACGAGCTTCGAAGACAAGGACTGGCAGCAGCAGCTACATACTCTCGAGACCATCAAGCTGAGAAAATGCTGGCAGCATTTGGCATAGTGCTGAAGTGTGGTAATAAAGTTAAAAATTAGCTTTGATGTTGCATTTCATGGTTTTTTTTGAATCCAATATTGATTGGTGAGGTGTTGTGGGTGAGTTCACTGCTGTAATAGCGATCATTATGTCTCTAGTTAGTCTGGGGATGAGTCTTTATAATTTCTATAATGATAGAGCTAGAGTGAATGCCTGGCTTGAGGTTCAATTTCATAGCTTCTCTCCTAAGCAGAAAGGCCTTCCTTTTGTATATCTTAAAATATTGAACCAAGGTAGGCGTCCGGTAATTGTTAGCCAGTGGGTCCTGTCTATAGGCGAAGTTGAATTGTCGAGTGCCATTGTGGATCCTTGGGAAATAAGTGAGGGTGAGGTTAATTTAAATGAATTAGAAAATCCTCATAGCTTTTTTGCCTCTGCATATTCTTCCAACAGAACCAGTAAAAAACTAAATGAGGCTGAGTTTTTTGAAAGATTTATAGTTGAAAGTGGGAAGGTTGAAGAGATGCTGATAGAAACTCGTGACGGGGACTATGTCTATCCGGAGCGAATGTTTATAGAAGATGTAAAGGGGGGCAGGTATCCTGTAAGAAATTTGAAAAAAGTTGTTAATGAGCTTAATCGATGGGCGAGGGAAGGGGGAAGTTAAAGTTCGTCATAGGTACTTCCGTTCCTGAATACTTTCTTTTTCTTCCTGGATAAGAGGTTAATTTTATCTCAGGGTGGGTTTTATAATTATTTTTTCATTCGTCAAAGGTTGAGACTATTTTGTGAAAGCGACAGTTTTTGGCACCGGCTATGTAGGCTTGGTTCAGGGTACTATCCTGGCCGATGCTGGCCATGAGGTGGTGTGTGTCGATGTCGATGCCGACAAGTTGGCGCAGCTCGAGCAGGGCATTATCCCGATTTACGAGCCGGGGCTCGAGGCGCTGGTGAAAGCCAACCTGGCGGCGGGGCGGCTGTGCTTCACGACCGACGCCGCGCTGGGTGTGGCGCATGGCGAGGTGCAGTTCATTGCGGTGGGCACGCCGCCGGATGAGGATGGCAGCGCTGATTTGCAGTACGTGCTTAAGGTGGCGCAAACCATCGCCGAGCACATGTCGGCGCCGCGTATCATCGTCAACAAATCGACCGTGCCGGTGGGCACGGCGGACCGGGTGGGTCAGTGCGTCGGCGAGGTGCTGGCCAAGCGCGGGCGGGATGACCTGACGTTCGATGTGGTCTCCAACCCGGAGTTTCTCAAGGAAGGCAGCGCCGTTGCCGATTGCCAAAAGCCGGACCGCATCATCATCGGCACCGAGAACCCCGAGAGCGTCGAGGTGCTGCGCGAGCTTTATGCGCCGTTCAATCGCAATCACGAGAAGATGATCGTGATGGATGTGCGCAGCGCGGAGCTGACCAAGTACGCTGCCAACTGCATGCTGGCCACCAAGATCAGCTTCATGAATGAAATGGCCAATCTGGCCGAGCGGTTGGGCGCCGATATCGAGGCGGTACGCCAGGGCATCGGCGCCGACCCGCGTATCGGCTACCACTTCATTTACCCCGGGGTGGGTTACGGCGGCTCCTGTTTCCCCAAGGACGTGCAGGCGCTGATCCGCACGGCCGAGGAGATCGACTTCGATGCCAGGGTGCTCAAAGCCGTGGAAGCGCGCAATGCGCAGCAGAAGACGACCCTGTTCCACAAGATTCAGCGGCATTTCCGCGGCGAGCTGAGCGGCAAGACATTCGCCCTTTGGGGGCTTGCCTTCAAACCCAACACCGACGACATGCGCGAGGCGCCCAGCCGGGTGCTGATGGAAGCCTTGTGGCAGGCGGGTGCTCGGGTGCAGGCCTATGATCCTGAAGCCATGGAAGAAGCACAGCGCCTTTACGGCAGCCGTGATGACCTCGCGCTGTGCGGCACCAAGGAGGCTGCCCTGCGCGGCGCCGATGCGCTGGTTATCGTCACGGAATGGAAAAGCTTCCGTGCACCGGATTTCGCCTTGATCGCGCAGCAGCTGAGTGAGCCGGTAATCTTCGATGGCCGCAACCTTTACTCGCCTGAACGCATGGCAATAAAGGGCTTTACCTATTATTCGGTGGGGCGGCAGGCGACGCTTAGCCACGGCTGAGCGCAAACCACCAAGCGGATGTTGTGCCACCGTAGCGACGATGACGTAGGAAAGCGCATCGATGAAGAACCATAACGATACCATTCGCAAGCTCGTTTCGTATCTCAACGACCCGGAGCAGCAGGGCGGTTTCTGGCTGCCCAACATCCAGCGTCCTTTCGTTTGGCGTGAGGAGCAGATCGAGCGGCTGTTCGATTCGCTGATGCGCGACTACCCCATCAGCACCATGCTGGTGTGGCGCACGCCGGCGAGCATCAAGTGCCGCAAGTTCATCGATCATTACCACCCGGGTAAGCCGCTCAGCCAGTATCAGGTACCGGAGAACGACAAGCCGAAGATGCTGGTGCTAGATGGGCAGCAGCGCCTGCAGAGTCTGTACATCGGGCTGAGCGGAAGCTACGACGGCAAGGAGCTGTTCTTCAATGTCGGCAGCGGCAACCCGGTCTCGCCCGACGACATTCGCTACGAATTTCGCTTCCTCAAGCCCGGCAAGGCGATCTTCCCCTGGGTGCGCTTCAAGGACATCGTGTTCTACAAGGGTATGCCCAATCACCTGGGGACGGAGCTGGCCGAGCGTTCGCCCACGCCGTTGCCCGCCGAATCGTTCAATCGCATCGTCGAAAACGTCTGGCGTGCACATAATGTGTTCTGTGCCCAGGAGCGTATCGCGTACCAGCTGTTGGATAGTGTCGATAACCCCCAGGCCTACACCGAAAACGATGTGGTCGAGATTTTCATACGTGCCAACTCGGGCGGTACGCAACTGAGCAAGTCGGATTTGCTGTTTTCCCTGCTCACCAGCGCCTGGGACGAAGCAGACGCGCGTATGGAGGGCTTGCTCGAAGACCTCAACGCCGGCGGCTACAGGTTCGATCGTGACTTGGTGCTCAAGGCTTGCCTGGTACTGCTGGGCAAGGGGGCCAACTACGACGTGGCCAAGTTCCGCGATGAGACAACGCGCGCCAGAATTATCGAGAACTGGGGCAAGATAACCGCGGCCGTATGCGATGTTCGGGACTTCCTGCGCAACCACACGTTCGTGCGCAGCCACCATGCCCTGACCTCGTACAATGGCCTGCTGCCGCTGATTTATTTCCGCTATCACTATCCGGAGAAGTGGGCCGGTGCCAAAGGTCTCGCCTCTTTCGTGCTGCGCGTAATGGTCACCCAGGCCTTCAGCGGCCGGCCGGACAACCTGATCAATAAGCTGACGCGTCAAATCGATACTGACGAGGATTTCGACGTACCCCGCCTGTTCGAGCTGATTCGTCAGGATGGTCGCAGCCTGGACCTCACCGACGACGTACTGCTGGGCATACAGTACGGCTCGCGCCAGATCCATTTGCTGTTCAATCTGTGGTATCGCCAGTACGACTATGAACCGGCGTATGCCGGCAACGCGCCTCAGGTCGACCATATTTTCCCGCAGAGTGCGTTACGCCAGGTCAAGGATTACAACCCGGAGACGGGTCGTCATTCGCTGATGCGCTATCCCGCTGCGGTGCGCGATCAATTGTCGAACTGCATGTTGCTTACGGCAGCGGAGAACGGCCCGGGCGGAAAGGGGGACAAGCTGCCCGCGGAGTGGTTTGCCGATAAGAGCGACGCATATCTGGAGATGCACCTCATTCCTCGCCAGAAAGAGCTTTGGGCGCTCGAGCGCTTCGATGACTTTCTCAAGGCGCGGCAGAAGCTGCTGCTGCAAAGGCTCAAGCCAGTGCTGCACGAGTTGCCGGCAAGCGAAGAAACCCCCGATGCTCCCAGCGAGCCCCACAACGATGAGCAGGGCCGGGTTCAGCAGAGTGAGTCTAACGGTGCTGCGACGAGCCAGCGGGGGGAGCCTGAGAAGAGCGAGGCTCCCGGCGATGGCTTGCGCCAAGCTGAGAGCGCTGAGGAAGTAATGGCGGCGTTCTTGCAGCGCATTGCCGAACCCACCAAGTACATCGCGGGCTTTCGTACACATGGCGGGCTGGAGTTGGCGCTGGAGCGTAATAGAAGCGGTATCGCGCTGTGGACGGAGGTGGTGCCGGACGTTGAGGAGAGCGGGTTCGTCATGGCCATGCGATATGACGCGACCACGCCGCGTAATTCCAATTTGAATTCCAAGAACTGCCCACGCTTGAAGTTGGGCCGCGAAGTGTTGACATGGAAGCTGCGCGATACGGATGAGCTGGTTGATTTCATCAATTGGTACCAGAACTGTCGCGGAGTGGAAGTCGGCAGAAGTTAGGCACCTTTTTTAACCGGCAGGCCATACATCAAGAACGAGCCATGCGTGAGCGAAGCGCTTCATAGAAAGCGCATCCACGTCGTGGCGATAACGATACGTAGGGAGTTTTATGGGAGCATGGAGTTTCATTCCCCTGTTGGCCATGATGTTTTCAGCCATTGCAATTGCTGTGCTTCGTCGCCCGGCGGCGGCGGTGGGGCTGGCCGATAAACCCGGGGGGGCGCAAGCAGCACGACGGTGTCGTGCCGCTGACCGGGGGCCTTGGGGTTTTTATCGGCTTTTTGTTGGTGCAGCCGCTCTTGCCGGTCGAGCAGGGTGGGTTCGGGCCGCTGTTCGCCGGCATGGCGCTGTTGGTGGCGTGTGGGGTGATCGATGATGCCCGTGACATGCGCTCCACCGTCAAGCTGGGCGTGCAATTGGTGGCTGCTGTGCTCATGGTGGTATGGGGCGGCCAGGTGGTAAGCCTGCTGGGCGAGTTTCCCATGGTAGGGGAGCTTCGGCTGGGCTGGCTGGCGGTGCCGGTTACCGTGGTGGCGGTGGCGGGGCTGATCAATGCGGTGAACATGATGGATGGCATCGATGGCCTGGCGGGGGGCACGGTGCTGGTCATGTTGACCTGGCTTGGCATCATCGCGGCGGTGCAGGGTCAGGTCTCGCTGCTGGTGGTGATCGTCTCGCTGGCGGCGGCAGTGGTGGGGTTTTTGTTCTTCAACATGCGCCACCCGTGGCGCAAGCGCGCCAGCGTGTTCATGGGCGATGCGGGCAGTATGGCGCTGGGTTTTGCCATTGCCTGGTTCGTGATCGAGCTTTCCCAGCAAGACGCCGCGGTGATCAGCCCCGTGGCCTATGGCTGGATTCTGGTCATGCCGGTGATGGACACCCTGAGCTTGATGATCCGCCGCATTCGCAAGGGGCGCAGCCCATTCTCCGCCGACCGCGATCATTTGCACCATATCTTCCTGCGTGCCGGGTTCAGCCCAGGCTCGGCCACCGTGGCGCTGATGATGATTTCCGCCGCGTTGGGGATGGTGGGGGTAGTGGGCTCATTGGTCGGCGTTCCGGATGTACTGCTGCTGGTCGGCCTGTTGGGCGCTGCCGTGGCGCATTTTGTCTTCGTCAAGCATGCCTGGCGTACCAGCAAGGCGCTGCGAAGGCTGTATGCCAGTCCCCGAGGGGCTGCTTTTCTGGCTAATGTCCAGTCGGATGGCGTCATGCTGCGTACTCGCCCCATTGTGTATGGCTGGCGTCGGCGCCTGGCATTGGTCGGGCTCTATCTGGCGCTGTTCACGCTTACGCTGAATCCCTGGCTGAGCGGATTAGGGGCGGTGATGGTACTGCTGGCCACCTTGTTTGCACTGCCCACCTTCTTGCGCGATGCGACTCGTCTGCCATTGTTCTGGGTCAGCTTGGGGCTTGGCGGCTATGTCGCGTTGAGAACGATCGGGGCGAGCAATACGGTACCCGTCTCACCGGACTGGCTGCCACTGCTGCTGATTACCGGTAGCTTCAGCATTCCTATTGGTTGGTGGCTAGCGCAACTGCGCCTGCAGTGGCCTTGGCTGTTCGCGGTCTTCTTGCTGGGCGCGGTGGCGTCCTTCGTCGCGCATGCCGATTGGCAGCGCCTAGGCAGCGGTGTGCTCTCCAACCCGCATGTCTGGGGCAACCCTTCCCAAACGGGCTTTGTCGCCAGTATCGGCTTCGTGATGCTGCTGGCCATGCTGTTCTCAGGTGTGCAACGCCTCGGTATTGGCTGGCGACCCACCTATCAGGTGGGCGGGGCACTGCTGATGTCCATCCCGGTGTTGGTAGTGCTGGTGGCGAGTGGCTACGCCACGGGCTGGCTAGGTGCCATGGCCGGGGTGCTCTGTTTCGCCGGGATAACACTGATGATGGGCATTTATCGCAGTCGCCAGTTCGGCCTGGTGGGTATCTTGAGCTTGTTGCTGATGCTGCTGTTGGGCTTGGTGACCTGGCAGTTACTCGTCAGTGACGATCGAACCCTGGTGGCGGGGCTGCTGCATCCCTTGCAGGCCATCTTCCTGACCTTAAAGGGCGAAGTAATCACGGCGCATGCCGTGCATCCTGGCAGTACCGAGCGCCTGATGCTGTGGGCGCAGGCGTGGCGCGAGTGGCAGGGGAATCTGCTGTTCGGTACTGGCAGCATGGCACCCAGCGATGTGGGGCTGTGGTTGAAAGGTTATCAGGGGTTTCATTCGCTGTATGCGGGGGTTGTCGTCGGCTTCGGCCTGGTGGGGGTAGTGGGGTTTGCTGCGGTAACGGTGTTGTTGGTACGTGCGGTACTGCAGGTGGCGATCAAGAAGATTTGGCCGGCGGCCTGGGCCATTGCGTTGCTCAACTGTGCGGCGGCGGTGGTTACCATGTTCGTACTCGCCGTGCCGATTCGCGATGCAGGCTCGCTGGCCCTGGTTGTGCTGCTGGTGTCGTGTGGGGCTACCGCCGCGTTTCATCACTCCTGGGTAGGCATGCGTAAATCGCATGCAAGCCTTCAGTCGTGGTTTGTCGCAACCGCACAGGGTGATTTGAAATCTGTGGGTGTGTCTGAAAACCGGACGTTACAACAAAGCGAGGCAAGGTCAGCTGACGGCCAGTAAGGATGACCCTATTGATAACGTTGAATAAATGGGAGTCCCATGAATAGTCATAAGGGTGTTACGCGAAGGGCGATCATCAATCTGGTGATGGTTGTCTTTTCCTTGATCTTCGGGGTGTGGCTGGGGGCGTGGTACTTTGGTGTACAGCCTTTGATGCGTGATTTCAGCCCCCAGCCGATTTCGGATATCTTCAGTAGTATTAACGCGCTTTTTGCTGGGCTTGCTTTCGGCGGCGTGATTTTGACCATTTTCCTTCAGATCAAGGAACTGCAGGAAACGCGAGACGAACTGGCCAAGACGGCGAGTGCAAACCACTCAATGGCGCAGGCGAACTTGGCCATGGCGGTGCATGCGAATGAAAAGTCCGTTCTCGACCTGTTTCAAGTCTACTGCAGTGAGTACTTTCAGCAGGTGAAAGACTCATCAATGAGCGTGCTGATACCTTGCGTGGCAAGCAGGAAGTATTGTGAATTCGTGGTGAGCCGGTTTTTCGTAGCCGACCAGCTGCCTTTTCCCGAAGAAAGTTGGGATAAAATCAAGCGTGTGACTTACTGCAAGACATACGATGAGTTCAGATCCGAAGAGCAACGATATCGCTACAAGCTCGATGAGCTGATTAATTACTTTACACTTCTGGCTGGTCAAAGCAATTCGAGTGAGGTGATCCGGAAATGTGATTTCTCTTACTCATGGTGGCGGCCGCTGTTCTGGATGCTAGCTCTGCTGCAAGAAGATCGCTATGAGCAGAATGAGGAAGTCAGAAAATATGCTACTCCTTTGTACCTGAGAGCTGTAGTGGAAAAATTGGACAGTGTGTATGGCTTCGAGCCGTTTGCCAATGCTGAAGAAGCTTGGCAATACATATTGAATCACCCCAAGGTAAAAAGTTACGGTGTGGATGAGCTTTATTCATCGAGTTAGTCGTCAATACTGTTCGTCTTTACTAGATTCGGATTTACCCATAAAACGCCCGCATTCGCGGGCGTTTTTTATTTCTTCGGCGAAATTTTCTGTGCAGCCGAGGTCGGGCCGATTGGCCACCTTGCGCATGCTTGGCCTAGTCTACCCGAGCTTCCTGAATTTCATTAGTCTGCAAAGAAAAGCAACCACGAAGGCTTGCGCTGATGGCGTCGTCTGACGTGTCGCGCCCAGTGGCCAGGTGATGGACGATTCCAGTGAGGTAAGCCGTGCCGGGTGGCCGCGGTTCCCGATGAACGGGCGCTGTTAAAAACCGAAAAAAATGCCCCTCACACCTTAAGGTGTCTTAATTTCTGCCGATATAGGGTATTGGGAGAGGTGAGCTTTGAACTAAGTGTATTTTCAGTTGTTGATGATGTTGATTTTTATTTAGGTGACGCTTCCAAGAGGGAGGCGTCGTCCTCTGAGAGCAATGGGGGCGATGGCGTTGACGAAACGAGTTGGCCACGAATTTTCTTTGTTTGAAGCCCAGCAGAAAATGCATGAGATAATGGCTTGCCAGTGCCAGGCCCCTGTTGAGAAAAGCTTGGTTGCCGTTGCGCAGTGGGTGGAAGCTTTGCATGCCGACCACCGGAAACTTGCCGGAAGGCATCGGTCCTTGTTCTTCAACCATCCCGATGGTATCTGCGGGCTGGACCTCGCGGGTCGTTTCGAGCGGGGCAACGAAGCTTTTGAAGCTATCACCGGTTTTGCCTGTCAGGAAATGCTCGGCCATCATTTTCGCGAATTCATCGAGGTTAGCTACCGGCATAAAGTGCAGGCTGCTTTCGAAAAGGCCGCCAGTGGTAGTACTTGTCAGTATGAAGCGTTGGGAGTGCGTCGTGATGGCCGGGTTATTTGCTTGGAGATCGTCAACTTTCCCATTGAGTTGGATGGCGAGATTGCCGGCGTTTATGCTGCCTGCCGAGACGTAACCGAAAGCAAGCGTAGAGAAGCCGAACTCAGGTTATTGCAGCGGGGTGTCGAGGCCACACCCAACGGGATCATGATCGCGGATGCTTTATTGCCGGATACGCCCTTGGTGTATGCCAATGAGTCGTTTTACCGAACTACAGGCTATACGCCCGACGAGGTGTTGGGGCGTAATTGCCGCTACCTACATGGTGAGGAGACGGATCCCCAAGCGCTGGATGCACTCCGTAGTGCCTTGCAACGCCATACCGAGATAGAGGTGACGCTCCTCAATTATCGCAAGGACAAGAGTACCTTCTGGAACCATCTGTCCATCAGCCCCATCCTGGACGAGCATGAGAGGTGCACCCATTTCATCGGTATTCAGCAGGACATTACGAAATATCGCGAGCAGGAAGAGAGACTTGCGTTTCAAGCCACTCACGATCCACTCACCGGTTTGCCTAACAGTCTCGTGTTCGAGGAGCGCTTGGAAGCCAGCTTTCGCCAATGCCAGGGGCTGCTGGTCGTGATGCAGCTCGACCTGGATGGCTTCAAGGCTGTCAATGACGGCCTGGGTCATCATGTTGGTAACAAGCTGTTGAAGGAAGTGGCACGGCGCTTCCAATGCCAGGTTGAGCCGGGCGATACCCTGGCTCGTTTGGTGGGGGATGAGTTTGGCCTCCTCTTACCGGGCCTTGGTTGTCGAGATGAAGGGGCCTCGATGGCTCAGCGGTTACTTGATGCATTGGCCAATCCAATCGAGATCGAAGGCCAGCCACTGCATATCAGTGCCAGCATTGGGCTGGCATGTAACTGTGAGCCCACGGTAAATGCCCAGGAGTTGATGCAGCGTGCCGACTTGGCAATGTCGTCAGCAAAACAGAAGGGGCGCAACACCTGGGAATGGTACAACGGCGAGGGGCAGCGCGATGTTACCGAGTTCGTACTGCTGCGCCATGATCTACATGCTGCGATTCAGTCGGAGCAGTTCGAGCTTCACTATCAACCCATTGTGGATGCCGTTTCGGGAACGGTTCGTAGCGTAGAGGCGTTGGTACGCTGGCCGCACCCTAAACGTGGGCAGCTTTCGCCCGGTATCTTCATTCCCTTGGCCGAGCAAACTGGCCAGATCATCGATCTGGGGCGCTGGGTATTGCGCCAGGCATGCCAGGACGCTGCCGATCTCCTCGAAAATGATGGCTGGGTGCTTCCTGTTGCGGTCAACATTTCTTCGCTGCAGTTCCGTCGAGAAGGCTTTCTTCAAGAGGTGTGCGACATCCTGGCCGAAACGGGGCTTCCGGCAGAGCTGCTGGAACTTGAGGTGACCGAAAGCGTGCTGATGCAGGGGGCCAAGCAGGCGATTTCGTTGATCGCCAGCCTACGAAAGCTGGGCGTTCGTGTGGCGCTCGACGATTTTGGCACCGGCTTTTCCAGCCTCAGCTATCTCCGCGACTTGCCTATCAACAAGGTGAAGCTCGACCGCAGCTTCATTCGCGACATGGTGTTCGATCGTAATTGCGCGGCCATCGTCCAGGGCATCATCACCATGGCCCACCATATGGGCTTGGTCGTCGTCGCAGAAGGGGTCGAAGAAATCGAACAACAGCAAGACCTTGTACGTCGTCACTGCGATTATCTACAAGGCTTCCATTTTTCCCGCCCGGTGCCCTTGCATGAGCTCAAGCGCTTGCCCGACAGGCTGCCGTACGGTGCCGAGGAAGTCCATGAGCGGCTTCTGACGGGGGTTTGAGATCTTTCGTTACGAAGCGAAAAAAAAGTTTTCAGAGGGCCTAAAGAAACTTCGACACCTGTCGATAGAGAGTTCAGGACGAGTGTGGCCCGCTCCAGAGCCAAAGACGAGGGGCGTGCTACGAGTACGTGAGGTACGCGGGACGCGTAACGATAGGCAGTAAAGGTGTTAAGGATCGGCCTGTTTAAAGCGACCTGCGCAGGCACTTGCCCAGCATCGCTCTGATCTCGCCGTGATCAGGCGGAAAGTTCGTATGACTTTCTATTCGTAGAAGGCGGCTGCTACTGCTGTGCCGCCACGGGCACATGTGTCTTGGAATTATGATTAAGAATAGAATCCTTCTGAAATCAGTGTGCTGCACTGCAAGTTTGGTATGTCTGGCTTCCTCTGGGGCAGCTTTTGCCCAGACGGAAACGGTAGAGCTGCCTTTGGCGCCTGCAGCGCCGGCCGTTAGTGGTGAAGCGACGGTTACCATCCCGGGGGTGGAATTCACCGGGGTAAATGTCTTCACCCACGAGCAACTTACCAGCCTGATCGCGCATGAGATCGGCCGCCCTTTGTCTTTTGCCGAATTGCAGGAGATGGCACGAGTCATTGAGCAGCACTATCACGATTCTGGCTATCGATTGGTGAAAGTGGTCATTCCGGATCAGGCATTCGCTGACGGTCAGCACCTCAAGCTTGCGGTGTTCGAGGGTTGGTTGGGGAATGTCGAGGTGGAAGGGAATCAGCGCTACAGCGATTCTCGTGTCGTTCAGACGTTGGCGGCTGCGGGCCTGCAAACTTCCCAGGCCTTTACCATGGAAGACGCTGAGCGTGCCCTGACTCTGCTTAACCGCCGTTCCGGTATCGAAGTGAGCTCAACCCTGCGGCCCGGTCAGGAGGCCGGCTCTACCGACATGCTCGTCGATGTCAGGGAGTCCAATCGTGTGGCGGGTTCGGTAGAGGTCAACAAT
This sequence comes from Halomonas sp. KM-1, assembly GCF_000246875.1. Taxonomy (NCBI): domain Bacteria; kingdom Pseudomonadati; phylum Pseudomonadota; class Gammaproteobacteria; order Oceanospirillales; family Halomonadaceae; genus Halomonas; species Halomonas sp. KM-1. The sequence continues at coordinate 9,395 of NZ_BAEU01000137.1, read as the reverse complement.
TACGGTAGCAAGAATAGTGGCGAGCATCGTGTCGTGCCGTCTCTCAAGCTACCGAATGTGACCGGGCGTGGAGATGAGCTGAACTTCATCGGCATGCATACCCTTGACAGCGGTAATGCGTACTTTGGCTATGTGGCTTATCAGACGCCTGTCAATGTCGTGGGTACCAGCGTTCATGCCTACGCTTCCAAGGGCAACGTTTCGATTGGCCGGGAATTCAAGGTGCTGGAGATCGAAGGCGACAGCTCTTCCTGGGGGCTCGGTGTGAGCCAGGATTATGTCCTCTCGTCTCGCAACATCATCAATCTCGAAGCCTGGCTGGAAGCGCAGAACCTTGAGCAGACCATGCTGGGGTTCACGACGTCGGATGACCGGACTCGCAAGCTCAGGTTCGGTGCGAGCCTGGACAAGAGCGATATCGGCGGACGAACACTCGCTTCGGTCAATCTGCACCAAGGGTTGGGTGACACTCTTGGCGCGATGGAAAACGACTCCGCTTTTTCCAGCCGGAGCTATGCGGGAGCCGACAACGATTTCACCAAGCTGACGTTCGATCTGATCCGCTTGCAGCGCCTTTCCGACCGGGTGCTGTTGATGCCCCGCTTGAGCGGTCAGTATGCCTTCGATTCCGTGGTTGCCAGTGAGCAGTGGTCTGTGGGCGGCTTCAATTCGGTGCTGGGCCATCCCTCTTCGGCATATTCCGGCGATAGCGGCTTCACGGCGAGTCTTGAGGGTCGTTATGCCTTGATTCAGGGTGACGACCGCTTCCAACTGCTGGCACGTGCCGACCATGGTCAGGTCTTCATCAAGACGCCTTTTATCGACCAGGACGATAGTACGGATATCTCCGGCTTCGGTATCGGCCTGTTGGTCCGTCCCATTGACAGCGTCGACCTGCGCGTCGATTGGGGCGTACCGGTGGGCAGCAAGACCGAAGACAGCTCTTACGTTTATGCCCAGGCGCGATATCGCTTCTGATTCTGGCTTCGCCTTTTTTCTTACGTCAGGAAACTAGAATGTACCGTAAACAGAAGAAAAATAGCTCGGTGATCGTGGCGGTATCGGTCATTGGCCTTGGTCATGCTACCGGCGCTATTGCCGCTCCTACGAATGGAGAAGTCGCCAGGGGAACGGCCTCCATTTCGACCCATGGCCTCGAGACACTGATCAACCAGACGTCACAAAAAGCTGTCATCAATTGGGACACCTTCAACATCTCTACCGATGAGCTGGTAAGGTTCGTCCAGAACAATGCCAGTGATATTGCGCTTAACCGTGTAGTCGGCGGCGGTGGTGCATCACAGATTCTCGGTGGGCTCCAGGCCAATGGCCGAGTGTTCCTGATCAACCCCAACGGCATCCTCTTTGGGGCAGGGGCTCAGGTAGACGTGGCGGGCCTGGTGGCCACGACGTTTGACATCGCCGACGATGATTTCATTGATGGCAGGTTCCACTTCAGCCAGAGCGACAATCTGGCCGCCTCGGTGAGAAACCAGGGTACCATCACGATTGGCGACAATGGCTTCTTGTATCTGATCGCTCCTACCGTAGAAAACAGCGGCTCTATCGTGGCTAACCTGGGCAAGGTTAGTCTGGCCCATGATGGCAGCTATAGGTTGGATCTTCAGGGTAACGACCTGATCAACTTCAGCGTGCCGGTGGGCCTGGTGGGTCATATCTCCAACAGCGGCAATATCAACGGCCAGACCGTGGCCCTTGGTGCCGATCTGGCGAATGCGGTGATGACGTCGGTGGTCAACACCGGCAACATCACTGCGGCTACCTCGCTGACGATGACGGGCGGCAGCGTTCAGCAGTATGGCAGTGTGGTGGCAGAGAGTGCCCGAGTGGAGGCGACCGCTTCCATCAGCGGCGCGGGCCTGATCGAGGCGGAGACGGTTTCTCTCCAGGCCGGAACCGGTATCGGTACCCAGGCCCAGGCGATCAGGACGCGGGCGGAGCATCTCGATGCCACTCTGACGGATAATGTCGGCGGTGTGTACATCAACGAACTGGACGGCCTTGAAAGCCTTACCGTCGACGTTGCCAGCCGCCCGGTTTCCATCGAGATGGACGAGCACCATCACCTGCGCCTGGAATTCGACTCGCAGTCTCGTCTGTCGACCAATGGGCCGAACACGACGGACATCGCGTTCACCAATCGCAATGGCGGCGTGACCCTGTCAGGCGTATCGGCAGGCGATCTGAGCGTTACCGCGCAAGGCAATATCGTCAGCGATTCAGCGGTTGCCGGCAGTACCGCTACCGCCTCGAACCTCTACCTGGAAGTGACCGGTGAGGGCTCGACCATCGGGGCCGAAGGCAGCCCGCTGCGGGTCGATGCCACGACGCTCAGCGCCCATGCCAACCGTGGCCATATCGTGGTTACCGATGTGGCCGGTGGCGTTGCTTTGAACGAAATCGATACCGGCAGCAACTCGGCCGAGGACGGCTTGCGGGCCATTATCAAGGCCGAGAACGGCAGCATTACATCAGCCAATACCACCACCCCCAACGTGACCGCCTGGGCCACCAACCTGGAGGCCGATGGCGCCATTGGTAGCGCAGGCCAGGCGATTACGACCAGCGTCGATGTGTTGAACGCCTCTACTCAGAATGGCGGCATTCACGTCGAGGACCAGCAAGGCCAATTGGTCGTGGGCAATGTCACGGCCCGTGAGCGCATCATGGTTGGTGGCCAGCCGGTGGCTTCGGCCGCCATCAGCAATGCCAACGGTCAAATTACCCTTAGCGATGGCACGACCGTAGGTCAGCATGATGTCTCGATTCGCTCCCAGGGCGACATGTTCCTGACCGGAACGGTTTCGGCGACCGATGCGCTCGTGGTCCAGTCGCAGCAAGGTGCGATCATGGCCGCCGATGATGCGGTTTCGCTGGTGGGGCGTTCCATCGATCTGACTGCCAACGACCGGATTGGCGTGGATGGCGCTTCGCTGCGTACCCAAAGCAACATCGTCAATGCCAACTCGGGCAACGGTGGGGTATTCATCACTGAGAGCAACGGCCTGACCGTGGGGACTATCGTTGCCCAGGGCGACGACAATAACGTTAAGCTCTCCGCTACCCAAGGTGACGTCCAACTTGGCTTCATCGATGCAGTGGGCGGACAGGTCAGTGTCGAGAGCGTCAACGGACGTATCCTGGATAACAACGGCGCGGCGCTCAATGTGCGGGCAGACGCCGTAGCGTTTACCGCCAAGGGCGCCATTGGCGCCGCGGCAAACGCCATCGAGACCCATGCTCGTACCCTGACGACACGTACCCGCGACCAGGGTGTCGGCACCTTCATCGACAACGTCGGTGCTGCAGAGGCGTTGAGCGCGACGACCAACCGCGGCAGCGTGGCCATTGCCAATGCCAACGGTGTGCTGGCTTTCAACGGTACCAATGGCCAGTTGACGCTGAACAACGGCGGCTTGGCCAGCGAGCTCGACCTCGATTTTACCAATACGGGGGGCGATATCGTTCTGGGCAATATCGACCTGGGCGACAACGATGCACGCCTGAATGCTTCCGGAAGCATCACTCAGGGGGCAGGTGCACTGCTTACCGCCGACAGCGCCACGCTGCAGGCGGGGCGTCATATCGGTAGCGGCGCTCAAGCGGTGAGAACCGATGTTTCTTCGTTGGATCTCACTACGCTCGACGGCAACATCTTCGTCGATAACCTGTCCAGTGGGCGCTTGCAGCTCAACGCGCAGGCAAGCGGCACCGGTGAAGCCGGTTCGGTGTCGGTCACTCATGCGGGTGACATGGCGGTGGGTAGCGTCAACTCGCGTCGCTCTACCACGCTGCGTGCTGTGGGTAGCATCGAAGGCGAGGACGACTCCGGCGCTTACCGGGTCACGGCGGATGGCATGTCGCTCGAGGCGGATGCGATAGGCAGTGCGGAACTCGCGTTCTCTACCCGTGCGACTGGCAATGTGTCGCTCCTGGCTCGCGAGGGCGATATCTACCTGACCAACCTCGGGGCGATGCAGCTCGTCGATGCGCAAGCCGCTGGCCAGGTGGATCTGGTCAACCATGGCGATCTCATCCTAGGGCGCTTGGAGGCAGGGGAGGATGTCGAGCTTGCCGTGCAGGGTCGGGTTACCGACGGCAACGGTGGCGGACTGAATATTTTGGCCCGAGGCCTGAAGGTCAACGCCACCCAGTTCGGCACGGCCAACGATGCCATCGAGATGATGGTCGACAACCTCGTGATCGATACGACCAACGGTGGTATCTACGCTTATCAGAGCGGGCATGTCCCTCTGAATCTGCATCGCGCGCAGTCTTCCGGTAGTGGCAGCGACATTCGTATCGGTGCCGATGGGGACATCGCGCTGGGTACCGTGTCTGCGGCCGGCAATGGGGTCGAATTGCGCAGCGGCGGTAGTATCGAGGATGCCAGGGGCTCCGGTGTCACGGCACCCAACGTACGGGCCAGGTCTCTCGAGATTGCTGCTGAGAATGGCGTGGGCGCCAACGGTGACCTGGCGCTTGACGTCAGCTTCCTCTCCGCTAGTGGCGGTACGGGCGATGTCAACGCCTCCAACCTGGGCGCGATTGCGGTCGATCGCAATACCCTGGTCGGCAAGGGCGCCTCTGGTGTGAGTATCATCGCCACCAGCATCACCATTCTGGATAACAAGGGCGGCGTGATCACCATGGACGGCGGTCGGCTGGTGCTGACGGCTACCGACGGCAACATCGTCTTCCTGAACCAGAACGATACGATTTACCTGCCCGGCGGCGGCAGCATTACCCTGACGGCGCTCTCCAAGTCGGAGCTGGATGGGTATCGCGGCAGCATCATCGTCGGCAACCTGACGACTGACGGCGGCGATATCAGCCTGCATGCCGAGTCCAACATTACCATTGGTATGCTGGATGCACGTGGCAATGCCACGCAGGCCGGCGATATCTGGGTCGAGTCGCGTAACGGTGTGATCCTGGATGGTAACGGGACCAACGCCAACCTGCGCGGCGACCACGTGACCCTGATCGCCAACACCCCCGGCCATCGCGAGGCAGAGCTGGTACGCGATACGGCTATCGCGGAATACTCTGCGCGTGTGGCCGAAGCCAATGCCAAGGCCTCCGTGCTTGAAATCCTCGAGCAGCAGCTGCAGTCGCATATCGTGATGGCATCGAATGCAGCGGTGCTGCAAGGCATTGCACAGTACAACCGCACGACCAAGCAGTATGAGGTGAATCGTGCCGCCAGGGATGTGGCGCTGGCGGAGGCCATCGTCGATACGCTCAACACGACGCTGAACGCCTTGACGGTGGTGCGCAATGCGGCGGCTATCGTGACCGGTGCCATGCAGGCCGTTCCGTTCAGCGGCGATGCCGGTGCCGACGCGGCTTTTGCCGTGGTCGACTTGGCAATGTCTGTCGCTGCCATGGCGCTGGATGAATATGAGCGCTATAACCTGGGGCCGAAGCAGGCCGCCTTGGACAGCCTGAACAACGAGCTGGACCAGGCGATTGCCAATCTTTACAGCGCCACCAATCTGCTCAATCACGCCAACGCGCTGCGCGATACCACTCAGGTGTCTCGCAATATCGCCGATCTCGCTCATTTCAATGCGGTAGTGGCGCGCGATGCCAGCCAGCAGCTGCGTCGGCAGGCGGTTGCGGCGTTCGATCTGAATCAGGACATCGACATGTCGGCGGCCAAGCCGCTGGGTATCGAGGCTAACCGCCTGGATATGCGTACCGGTAGCGGTCGTGACCTGAACAGCGGCGTTTACCTGAATTCGCAGGGCGATCTGGGGCTCGGTAACATCGCTTCCAGCGGCAGCGTGCGGGTGACCGATGTCCAGGGCAACATCAGTATCGTGGGTGAGGTGAAGAGCCCCGATTCCATCACACTGCAGGCAGGCGGCGCCATCCGTGGTGCCGGTGGGACCTGGGTCAATGGCTTGTGGGTGCCGAGCAGCGGTCAGTTGATCGCCCCGGATCTGCTTGCCATTGCCGGTGGCGGTGTAGGCATGGATCAGGCCGTTCGCACTCGTGTCGATCGGCTGGCGGTCGATGCCGGAACGGGCGGGGTCCATGTGTTCAACCGCAATGCGGGCCAGGCGCTCGTGGTCGATAGCCTGGGCAGCACCGTCGGCATATCGGGAGATGGCGACATCACCTTGGACACCGATGGAGATCTGGTCCTCAACCAGGGTATCAAGGACACCGATCTTGCCAGCGAAAACACGATCCGCCTGGAAAGCGGCGGTGCGATCGTCGATGGCAACGGTTCGGCCCGCAATGTGGAGGCCCAGCGTGTCGTCGCCTACGCGGTGAACTCCATCGAACTCGATACGGCCACTCAGGATCTGACGGCACATGTCAGTGGCAGCGGTAACATCACGCTGCGCGAGCATGACGATATCCATCTGCGTGATCTCGTTGCCGATAACATTTCGGTGACAGCGGGCGGTCACATCGAGGTAGGCTCGCTTGCGGCCGATCTGGAGCAGGGCAACATCGTGCTTGCCGCTGGCGGTCGCATCGATAACGACCAGGACACCTCGACCCGTGTCATCGGCAATCGCCTTAGCCTGACGGCCGGTGGATCGATTGGGGCGACGGGTAGCAACGCCACTCGCTCGCTGGATACTTCGGTTGCCACTCTGGTTGCCAACGCCGGCGGCGAGGTCAACATCGCTGAGTATGACGACCTGGTGATCGAGTCGCTGGAGACCACGGCTGGCAACGTCACGGTGGAAAGTGCGACGGGCTCGCTCCAGGTTGGCCGTATCGTTACCGGCACCGATGATGAGACCATCACTTTGGTGGCCCACGAGGCGATCAATGCCACCGGCGATAGCCCGGCCAACCTGACGGCGGCCGACCTGAGCCTGCATGCCGGTACTGGCATTGGCAATGTACAGGGCCTGAAAGTCAATGCAGAACGCCTTGTGGCTGAGGCTGGCGCTGGCGGTATCGTCGTCTCCGACCTCTCGGGTGATCTGAGGATTGGCGGTGTTACGCCAAACCTGGGACGCGGCCCTATTGAGGGGCTGCGTGCGGCGGGAGGCGAGATTCGCGTTTCCGCCGAGAGTGGCAAGCTGTACGTGGATGAGCACGTCATCAACTTCGATGGCGATGTCGTTCTCTCGGGTAGCGCGGGTGTGACGCAGGAGGCCTATGTACTCGCCCAGCACGGCGACGTGGCGGTATCGTCGAGTGCAGGCAGTATCGCGATGGCCGAGGGCGCCTTGACCGCTGCTACCCATAGCGTGAGCTATGAGGCTGATGGCGACCTCCATGTGACCGAGGTCTTTGCGCAAGATGTCGTTCTGACGGCGAGCAATGGCGCGCTGACTGCCGCTGACGGCGTGGCACGTAACGTCATTGCGGAAGGGCTGGATGTCACGGCCGCCAATGGTATTGGCACCTCTGCTGGCGCGTTGAAAACCGATGTAGATCGTCTCTCGGCCAGCGTCACAGGTTCTGGCAACGTCTTCATCGAGGAGCACGACGACGTTCTCCTGACTCGCGTGAGCAACGCCAATGGCGATGTGCATGTGGCCGCCGGCGGGGATATCGATATTCAGCGTATCGATGCTCGCAATGGCCGTGTCGACATGTACAGCGAGGGGCAAGTCAGTACGGTGGGCCAGGGTCGCATTTCTGCCAAGGACCTCTCCGTCATTGCTGAGCATGGAATCGACGTCTCGACCCAGGTGGAGCGTGCCGCCCTTCTGGTGCAGCAGGCCGGTGGTATCAAGGTTAGTGAAACCGATGCCATCGATCTTCTGCAGGTCATCACCACAGATGGCAATGTCAGTGTGACTGCCGGTGGTCGCATCGGCGTGGAGAGCGTGGAGGCTGGTGGTGCGAACAGCGCTATCGATCTCACATCCGGTGGGGCGATCGTCCAACGTTCCGGAAAAGGGGGCGGTAATGGCCTGCTTGCCAATACAGTTACGCTGAACGCTGCATCGGGTATCGGTAACGATTCTGGTGGTGCGCTCAAGGTCGACACTGACCGTCTGGTGGCACGTACTCAGTCGGGTAACGTCTTGCTGGATGCTGCCAGTGGTCTATTCCTCGAGGATATTCGTAGCGGAAACGGCAACGTTTCGGCGCTGGTGCGCAACGGTGATGCTACGGTAGGTCGTATATCGTCCTCTAACGCTGTCGACCTCGCAGTGTTAGCCGGGGCATTGCGTGATGATGGCAACGCCAGTACCCGTATCGCCGCCAATAGACTGACGCTGTCGTCCCGTGATGGCATTGGCACCAACGCTGCAGCCATGCAGACAGATGTCAATTCATTGGCCGCTACGGTCACTGGTGCCGGTGGCATCTTCCTCGATGAACGTAACGGCCTGAGCCGCCTGAGCGCTGCCACCACCAGCGGGAACATCCGTGTGCGTGCCCTGGATGGCGGCATGGGGGTCGATCGTGTCACGGCGGGCGGTGAGGGCAGCCTCGTCAGCCTCGAGGCACGCAACGGCAGTATCCGTGACGTCAACAACGATACCCGCGTGAATGTGGCAGGCGAGCGGATTCAACTGAAGGCGAGCAACGGTGTTGGCCAGGCAGGTAATGCGCTGGATGTCGATGCCCGCCGGCTGGTCGCCGATGGTGGCGCCGGTGGCGTGTATCTCAACAGCCTCTCCAGCTCGCTGATCCTGGGTGGCTTGGGTGGTCAGCAGGAGGCGCTGAAGAGCCGTGGTGGCGACATCGTACTGACCACAGCAGGCGATCTGGATGTTCAGCAGGGTATTGCGACCGGTAATGGTGGCAATGTCAGCTTGACTGCCAAAGGCGGTGTTACCCAGCAGGCCGATATCAGTACCGCGGGGAATGGCAATATCGCGGTTACCGGTGGCACTCATGTCGTGATGTCGCCTGAGGTAACCACGAAAGCGGGGCGTGGGCATGTGAGCTACTCTGCGGGCGATTTGCTCACAGTCAGCAATATCACCACGTCAACCGGCTTGAATGGTGGACGGGTGACGCTGCAAGCGCCCAGGCTCGTCAGTAATGCCAGTGAGCCCGGTAGTGTGCAGGCGGGCTTCGTCAATGTCGTGTCGCCGCAGGCGAGCGACGACATGCTGAAGCGCTTGGTGGGCGATACCGCTGACCAGTCTCGTCTGAGCATCAACGACCGTATGGCAGGGGGCAGACTGGCGGATGACAGGAGTTTCATGGAAACGCTCCTGCTGCCTTCGGTCATGTCTGCGCCACGCACTGAAGGTGTGGTTTCAAGCGCTGACCTGAATCCGTTCTTCGGCACCGAAGGGTTGAGAAATAGCGCTTTCGATACCACTGGAGCGGATGGTGTGTGGGTGTTTCAACCGAAGTGATGTAAGCAGATAAGTGTGGTATGCGAACCCCGCCAAGAAGAATGGCGGGGTTCGTTTTTTCATGGCCCTCAG
>NZ_BAEU01000138.1:0-134016 GCF_000246875.1 Halomonas sp. KM-1 | reverse complement strand
TGAAGGTCAGCGGGCCGGGGAGCACGGCATCGAAGGCGCACAGTTCATGCAGCGTAAGCCGCCCATGACCGGCCAGCGGGTGGTCGTGGGCACAGACGAAGCACATGCGATCCTGCCACACGGGTACCACGACGAGCTGCGGGTCCGGGTGCGGCGCCAGGGTCACCACGGCGATCTCCAGCTCGCCGTCCAACACCCCCTGATAGGCCAGCTCCGAGTCGAGGAAGCGCAGGTCCATGCGTACCTCAGGATGGGCCTCTGTATAGGCCTTGAGCAGCGGCGGCAGGCGGTGCAGGCCGATATGGTGACTGGTGGCAAGCGTCAGGCTGCCTGCCACCTGACCTTCGAGATTGGTCAGGGCACGCCGGCTGTCGTCCACCATGACGAGGATTTGCCGGGCTCGGGGCAGCAGTACCCGGCCCGCCTCGGTGAGGGTGACGCGGCGGCCGATGCGATCGAAAAGCCGCGCGCCGATCTGGTCTTCCAGAGTGGCGATGCGCTTGGAGACCGCCGGCTGGGTCAGGTGCAGCTGCTCGGCGGCGCGGGAGAAGCTGCCGCTGTCGGCCACGGCGAGGAAGGCTTGCAGGCTTTGGGTATCCATTTCTCTTTTGTATTCCTTTATGGAATCCAATGAATAAATAACATGAATTGCTTTTATGGGCGAGCCGCGCAAGACTGCAATCACTCGGCCATGGCGATGCAGGAAAGGAGTAGCCTTGGCATGTCGGGGCTTTGCCGGCGACAAGGTCTTCGAGGAGGCGCTGTGAATCCATCCCTGGACGCTACATTTGCCATCCATGGCAAATGACCTCCTCTCCGACCTGTCCCCGGCGCCCCTCGGCGAGTCCTGCTGCAATGGCTCGTGAGGCAAAACGTACGAGATCGGCGAACCTTGGGAAGCGCTGAACAAATCGCCGAGCGAGATGAAGCGCAAGGCGCACGGAGCACAGGAACCGGAGCATATGGGGTATATGTGAGGATTCCGAGCACCGCGCAACGTAGCGATTCGCTCGCGTAGGCATTTGTGCAGTGTTTCCCCAGACCGGACAGGCAAAGGGCCATAGAGCCCGGGAGAACGATATGGCAGGCCAGACGCTTTACGACAAGCTGTGGTCGCAGCACCTGGTGAAGGAGCGCGACGACGGCACCGCACTGATCTACATCGACCGCCAGCTGCTGCACGAAGTGACCTCGCCGCAGGCCTTCGAGGGGCTGCGTCTGGCCGGGCGCAAGCCGTGGCGTCTCGACGCCAACCTGGCCACGCCGGACCACAACGTGCCGACCACGGTGAAGGAACGCGCCGAGGGTAACGCCGGCATCAAGGACCCGGTGTCGCTGATCCAGGTGCAGACGCTGGACGACAATTGCGTCGAGTTCGGCATCGAAGAGTTCAAGATCAACGACCCGCGCCAGGGCATCGTCCATGTGGTAGGGCCGGAGCAGGGCGCCACCCTGCCGGGCATGACCGTGGTCTGCGGCGACTCCCACACCGCTACCCATGGCGCCTTCGCCGCGCTGGCCCACGGCATCGGCACCTCCGAGGTGGAGCACGTGCTCGCTACCCAATGCCTGCTGGCGCAGAAGATGAAGAACATGCAGGTGCGTGTCGAGGGCAAGCTCGGCACTGGCGTCACCGCCAAGGACGTGGTGCTGGCCATCATCGGCAAGATCGGCACCGCCGGCGGTACCGGCTATGCCATTGAGTTCGCCGGCAGCGCCATCCGCGACCTCTCCATGGAAGGCCGCATGACGGTGTGCAACATGGCCATCGAGGCCGGCGCCCGGGTCGGCCTGATCGCGGTGGACGACACCACCATCGAGTATCTCGCCGAGCGTCCCTTCGCTCCCCGGGGCGAGCAGTGGCAGGCCGCCGTGGCCGACTGGCGCAATCTGGTTTCCGATGCGGACGCCGAGTTCGACAAGGTGGTGACGCTGGACGCCGCCGAGATCGAACCCCAGGTGAGCTGGGGCACCAGCCCCGAAATGGTCACCGGTATTTCCGGCGAAGTGCCCGACCCGGCCGAGCAGGGTGACGACACGGTCAAGCGCGGCTATACCCGTGCACTGGAGTACATGGGCCTCGCGCCCAAGCAGAAGATCATCGACATCAAGCTCGACAAGGTCTTCATCGGCTCCTGCACCAACTCACGCATTGAGGACCTGCGCGAGGCGGCCAAGGTGGCACGCGGCAAGAAGGTGGCCGACTCCATCAAGCTCGCCATGGTGGTGCCGGGCTCCGGCCTGGTGAAGCGCCAGGCCGAGGCCGAGGGGCTCGACAAGATCTTCATCGAGGCAGGCTTCGAGTGGCGTGAGCCGGGCTGCTCCATGTGTCTGGCGATGAATGCCGACAAGCTCGGTGCCGGCGAGCACTGTGCCTCCACCTCGAACCGCAACTTCGAGGGCCGCCAGGGCTACGGCGGGCGCACCCATCTGGTCAGCCCGGCCATGGCCGCCGCCGCCGCCATCGCCGGCCATTTCGTCGACGTGCGTCGTCTCGACGCACAGCCTGTCGCAGAGGAGGCTTGAGCCATGAGAAAGTTCGTACGCACCGAAGGGCTCGTCGCACCGCTCGACCGGGCCAACGTCGACACCGACCTGATCATCCCCAAGCAGTTCCTGAAGTCGATCAAGCGCACCGGCTTCGGCGTCAATCTGTTCGATGAGCTGCGCTACCTCGACGAGGGGCAGCCCGGGCAGGACTGCACCCAGCGTCCGCTCAACCCGGATTTCGTGCTCAACCAGTCGCGCTATCAGGGCGCCAGCGTGCTGCTGGCACGGCGTAACTTCGGCTGCGGCAGCTCCCGCGAGCACGCCCCCTGGGCGCTGGAAGATTTCGGCTTCCGCGTGGTGATCGCGCCGAGCTTTGCCGACATCTTCTACAACAATGCCTTCAAGAACGGCCTGCTGCTGATCACCTTGCCGGAGGACGTCGTCGACCGACTGTTCCGCGAAGTGGAGGCGAACGAAGGCTACCGCCTCGACGTGGATCTGAAGAATCAGCGGGTGATCACCCCCTCGGGGGAGATCCTCGAGTTCGAAGTCGACGCCTTCCGCAAGCACTGTCTGCTCGAGGGCCTGGACGACATCGGCATCACGCTGCAGGACGAGGACGCCATTCGCGCCTTCGAGGTGAAGCATCGCCAGGCCCGGCCGTGGCTGTTCCGCGATACCGCTTGAACAAGGAAGCAATGATGACACGCAAGATTCTGGTACTGCCGGGTGACGGCATCGGCCCCGAGATCACTGCCGAGGCCAGCCGCATCCTCGCCGCCTGCCAGGCCCACGGCCTCGACATCGAGATCGAGGAAGGGCTGGTCGGTGGTAGCGCCTATGACGAGCACGGCGAGCCGCTGCCCGCCGTGACCCTGGACAAGGCCAAGGCCGCCGATGCCATCCTGCTCGGCGCCGTGGGCGGACCCAAGTGGGACAAGCTCGAGGACCTCTCCAAGCGCCCGGAGAAGGGCCTGCTCGGCCTGCGCAAGAACCTCGGCCTGTTCGCCAACCTGCGCCCGGCCATCACCTACCCGCAGCTGGCCAGCGCCTCCAGCCTCAAGCCCGAGCTGGTGGCCGGCCTCGACATCATGATCGTGCGCGAGCTCACCGGCGGCATCTACTTCGGCCAGCCCCGCGGCATCGAGGTGCGCGACGGCCAGCGCGTCGGTTTCAACACCTACGTCTACTCCGAGAGTGAGATCGAGCGTATCGGCCGGGTCGCCTTCGAGCTGGCGCAGAAGCGCGGCAAGCGCCTGTGCAGCGTCGACAAGGCCAACGTGCTCGAGGTCACCATCCTGTGGCGTGAGGTGATGGAGCGGCTGGCACCCGAGTACCCCGACGTCGAGCTCTCGCACATGTACGTCGACAACGCCGCCATGCAACTGGTGCGGGCACCCAAGCAGTTCGACGTGATGGTCACCGGCAACATGTTCGGCGACATCCTCTCCGACGCCGCCGCCATGCTCACCGGCTCCATCGGCATGCTGCCCTCGGCCTCGCTCAACGAGAGCGGGCAGGGCATGTACGAGCCGTGCCACGGCAGCGCGCCGGACATCGCCGGCAAAGGCATCGCCAACCCGCTGGCGACCATTCTCTCGGTGGCGATGATGCTGCGCTACTCCCTCGGCGAGCCCGAGTTCGCCAGCCGCATCGAGGCTGCCGTAGGCAAGGTGCTGGACGACGGCCTGCGTACCGCGGATATCGCTTCGGAAGGAACGCGTACCGTCTCCACCTGCGAGATGGGCGATGCGGTGCTGGCGGCTTTCGAGTCGGCCTGACGGCCGTTGAGCATTCTTCGTCTCTAGCTCTTGCGCCCGGGCCCGCCTGCGAGGTGGGGCCGGGTCATGTATACTATTGGCCTCATTCTCTTCAGGAGGACTTCACATGTTGAAAGTCGGTTTCGTCGGGTGGCGCGGCATGGTTGGCTCCGTGCTCATGCAGCGCATGCAGGAGGATGGTGATTTCGACGGCATCGAGCCGATCTTCTTCACCACCTCCCAGGTCGGCAAGCCCGGCCCGGATATCGGCGTCGACGTTCCTCCGCTCAAGGATGCCACCGACATCGACGAGCTCAAGGCGTTGGATGTCGTGATCACCTGCCAGGGCGGCGACTACACCAAGCAGGTTTACGGTGATCTGCGCGGCGGCGGTTGGAAGGGCTACTGGATCGATGCCGCCAGCACCCTGCGCATGGCGGACGAGGCGACCATCGTGCTCGACCCGGTCAATCGTCGTGTCATCGACGACCAGTTGGCGCGTGGCGCGAAGACCTTCGTTGGTGGCAACTGTACCGTCAGCCTGATGCTGATGGGGCTGGGCGGCCTGTTCGAGGCCGATCTGATCGAGTGGATGACCTCCATGACCTATCAGGCCGCCTCAGGCTCCGGCGCCAAGCACATGCGCGAGTTGCTGCTGCAGATGGGTGCATTACGCGATTGCGTGGCCGATGAGCTGAACGATCCCGCCAGTGCCATTCTCGAGATCGATCGCAAGGTCACCCAGGCCATGCGTGGCGGCGACTTCCCGATCGATAATTTCACTGCGCCGCTGGCCGGCAGCCTGCTGCCCTGGATCGACACCAAGCTCGACAACGGCCAGAGCCGCGAAGAGTGGAAAGGCAGCGTCGAGACCAACAAGATTCTGGGTATCCAGGACAATCCGGTGCCCATCGACGGCATCTGCGTGCGCATCGGCGCCATGCGCTCACACAGCCAGGCCTTTACCATCAAGTTGAAGAAAGATGTGCCGATAGATGAAATCGAGGAGCGCATCGCCAAGCACAACGAGTGGGTCAAGGTGATCCCCAATGACAAGGAAGCCACCATCGCCGGGCTGACGCCCTCGGTCGTTACCGGTACCTTGAGTGTCCCGGTTGGCCGTCTGCGCAAGATGAACATGGGCGGCGAGTACCTCTCGGCCTTCACCGCCGGTGATCAGCTGCTGTGGGGCGCGGCCGAGCCGCTCAAGCGGATGCTGAAGATCCTGCGCGAGCAGTGATCTTTTCGCAGTGCCAAGGACGGGGCATCTCCTAGGGAGATGCCCCGTTTGTATATGAGGGGAGGCTGCGATGATGAGTTGGCTCCCATGCGTATCCGCCGGGGTGGCGCAGACAGTGCGCAAATATGGTACATATTCCGTCATGTTCTAAACGTTGGCATTACAAGAACCGGGCGTTTCGTAAGCAAGCGGGCAACGCAAGGGAATTCGATGAGACGTAAGTTGTCACTGGCCATGCTGCTGTCGCTTTCGGCCGTCAGCCCACCGGCGCTGGCACTGGGTGTCGGTGAAGTCGATGTTCGCTCCACCTTGAACGCACCGCTGCGCGCTGTGATTCCGCTCACCGATACGGCAGGACTCGACCCCGAGCGGCTGCGGGTCAGCGTGGCAGGCTCGCGTGAATTCGAATCAGCAGGCTTGTTGCGTACCCCGCTTGCGGCCAGCGTGAGCGCCGATGTCGAGGTGCGTCAGGGGCGGTGGGTGGTGACGCTGGCCAGTGAGCGGGTGGTACGCGAACCCTGGATGGACCTGCTGCTGCGTTTCGACTGGCCCAGCGGGACGCAGCTGCGTGAGGTTACCCTGCTGCTGGATCCGCCGGACTACGACAGCATGCCGGTACTGGTCAGCGGTTCGAGCCGTCGCTCCCAACCTGTCGCTCAGGTCTCGGAGCGAGTTGCTCAGCCGGCTGGCGAGTCGGTTTCCCAGCTTGCCGCCACGCTCGCAAACCAACCCATGACGGCAGGCACCGCCTGGGTGGGCAGCGGCGATACGCTGTGGTCGGTAGCCGGGCGCCTGCGGCCCGACAGCGGAGTCAGCATGAACCAGATGATGGTTGCGCTGGTCGAGGCCAATCCGGATGTCTTCCCCTCGGGTAATATTAATGCCATGCGTGCCGGCCATGGCCTCGTCGTGCCGTCACGTGAAGCCATCGCTTCTCGCACCGGTACCCAGGCCGATCACATCGTTCAGGCGATGAACCAGGCCTGGGCCAATCGCGGCAGCGGCACTCCCGCACGCGTTCCCCTTGGGCCGTCGGCTCCTGTGGCTGAAAGCGTACAGGTGGCCGCCGCTGCGACCGAGGCAGTTGAGCGGGTCGCTGCGGCCGAACCCGAGCCGACACCAGCGGCTTTGGTCGATACTGCCATGCCTACGACGGCGGCTGGCGATACTGGCGATGCCACTCCGCGACTTACGCTGCTCAGTGACGAAGAGCTTGCGGCGGAGGCTGCACTGCAGGGCGCGGATGCGGCCGGCCATGCCCTCGATGCCGACGTGCTGTCGGCCCTGGGGGGCGGGGAGTTAGCGCTGGGGCAGGGCGAGCCGCGTCTTGCACTGCTCGAACAGCGCTGGCAGGAGAGCCATGCCGCGCTGGAAGAGGTGCAGGCCGAGCGCGACACCCTGCAGCAGGAGCTCGGAGAGCTGCGTGATGAAGTCGAGACGATGCGCGAACAGCTGGCGGCCCTGCTCGCCGATGGCAGGGCAGACACGGGCATGGGAATCGGCAGTGTCGTCGTGCAGCCAGAGGGTCAGATCGAAGAGACGCCCTGGTGGGGAGCCGTTCATCCCGCTGACATCGACCGTCATCTGCTGCTGGGCGGAGCCGGGCTAGCCGCGCTGTTGGGCCTGTGGCTCTGGGTACGTCGGCGTCAACGTCACACCGCGACTGGGACGGGGAGTGTCTCCGTACCCAACATGGTACATGGCGTGCCGCCTGTCGACGCGATGCCGTCGCCGAGTCCGGCTGCCACCATGATGCCGCCGCTGGCGACAGGCATGAGCGTAGGCGACACCGAGGTGCAAGAGCAGGAGGCGCCGCGTCCGGCGATGCCGCAGGCTGAGGCCATCAGCGAAGCCGACATCTTCATGGCATATGGCCGCTACGATCAGGCCCGGGAAATGCTCGAGGCCAGTCTTGCCCGTGATCCCGAGCGCCACGACCAGCGCCTCAAACTGCTCAACGTCCATGTGGAGCAGGGGAACTGGCAGGCTGCCGAGGAAGAGATGCAGGTGCTCGCCGAAACCGGCGACTCCGCTCTGCTGGCCGAAGCGGCCAGATTGATGGCCAGACGCCATGCCGAGAGCGACCGCGCCGGTATGGACCGAGAGACTGATGAGTCGACGGTGGATGAGCCGTACGAGCGCCGTCACGCGGCCACGCCCATTGAAGGCATGCCTGGAGAGGTAACGGCTGGGGACGAGCCTGCGGCCGAGCCCTCTCGAGACGGTGGTGAAGCGCCGACTGATGGCGACGGTACGGCTGACGAAGTCGCTTTCCCGCCGCTTGCCCGGGATCGGGAAGCGACCGCAGGAGCTGCCGCTGCATATGAGCCGGGCGGCGATGGGCCGGCCGAGGAGCTACAGGCGCGTCCAGCGCAGCAGGCGGTGCCCATCGAGTGGGACGTCATCGACTATCGCCCCCCTCGTCTCGACCCGGAACCGGCTCCCAGGGTAGAGACGCCGATGCAACCGAGCATAGAGTTTCCTCGGATGGATGCGATTGACGACTCGCTGTCAGTCTCTGAAAGCGAGCCGTCCCCACGCGAGGAGTCTTCTCTTGATGAGGAGGAGCGGTGGGAGGTGGAGGAGGTGGCCTTCCCGCCGCTGGAGCGGGATAATGGCGCCACCCCGGACGAGTCTGTCCAGTGGGAGGAGCTGAGCGAAGCTCGCCGTTTATTGGAAAGCGGCGAGGTCGAACGTGCTCGTCCTCTGTTGCAGAGGTTGTCCCAAGGGGCCGAGTCGTCTCGCCTGCGTGAAGAGGTCGAGGCGCTGATCACTCATTATCGACTCTGACGGTGGCATGAGCCTTTTTCGACTTCTCGATGATCGTCACCCCCTGCGCGGCCGCTTGGCCATGGGGGTGGAGTACGACGGCAGTGCCTATTGCGGTTGGCAGCGGCTCAAGCATGCCGCTTCGGTTCAGGGTGAGCTGGAGCGAGCGCTGTGCAGGGTGGCGAGCCAACCGGTCACGGTGCATGCCAGCGGGCGTACCGACTCCGGCGTGCACGCCACCCGCCAGGTCGTGCACTTCGACGCCCCTGCGCCGCGTTCCGAGAAGGCCTGGGTGTTCGGTGTCAACGCCAATCTGGCGCGGGATGTCGCAGTGCGTTGGGTGCGTGAGGTACCCGACGACTTCCATGCCCGCTTCAAGGCGCTGGCGCGCCGCTATCGCTACCTCATTCTCAACCAGATGAGCCGGCCGGTGCTGGAGCGCGCCAACGTCACCTGGTGTCGCGACCCGCTCGATGCCGATGCCATGCATCGCGCGGCTCAGGCGTTGGTTGGCGAGCATGACTTCTCCAGTTTCCGCGCCGCGGGCTGTCAATCCAAGACGCCTTGGCGGCATCTGCATTTCATCGAGGTTCGCCGTCATGGCCCGCTGGTGGTCGTCGACGTGCAGGGCAATGCCTTTCTCCACCATATGGTCCGCAACATCGTAGGCGCGCTGGTCAGCGTGGGGCGCGGTGAGCAGGGGGAAGGCTATCTAGCCGAACTGCTGGCGCTGAAGGACCGTACGCTGTCCGACGTGACGGCACCGGCCTGCGGTCTGCATTTCGTCGACTCGCTCTACGACGGCGCCTGGGGGCTGCCACAGGAGCCGCTGGGCCCTAATCTGCTGGCCTTTCTCGGTGAGTGGACGGGTGAGCGCGAACTGCCGGACTGCCCCATGGTCGAATTTCGTCGAGGTCGCCCACTGGCTGTGGGTAACGGCGCCATGGACGAAGAGGACGACGCATGACCACTAATCTTGTGCTGCCCGCACGCACCCGGATCAAGTTCTGTGGCCTGAGTCGCGAACAGGACGTGGCCGATGCCGTGGCCGTCGGCGCCGATGCGCTGGGCTTCGTGCTCTGGCCCGGCAGCAAGCGTTGCGTCGACGAGGCGCGCCTTGCCGCACTGTCGGCACGGGTGCCGGCCTTCGTCACCCGAGTGGGGCTGTTCGTCGATCAGCAGCCCGAGCTGATCGCGCGTTGCGCCGAGCATCTCGACCTGCTGCAGTTCCACGGCGACGAGACGCCGGCGTTCTGCGCCGGCTTCGGCCGGCCCTGGATCAAGGCTCTGCGCATGCGCGACGACCTCGACCTGCACGCTGCCGCAGAAGCCTACGCCGGCGCCCAGGCCTTGTTGCTGGATGCCTATCGCCCCGGCGTGCCGGGCGGCACCGGCGAGACGTTCGACTGGTCGCGAATCCCCGCAAACCTGGCAAAACCTGTTATTCTCGCGGGGGGGCTCGGTCCGGACAACGTGGCGCAAGCCATCGAGCTTGTTCGCCCTTTTGCGGTGGACGTTTCCGGTGGCGTGGAAGCCGCGCCTGGGCGCAAGGATAGCGGTTTGCTGGCGGCCTTCGCCGCGGCAGTGGCTCAGGTCGACCGCACCCACCAGGCGTGACCCGTATCCATTTTTCCGGGCCTGGCCCAACACCACCCCCATTCCCTTATGGCGACCCTATGAGGTGTCTTTAGTGAGCAAGTTCAGTGACCTGACCCGACTGCCGGACGCCCGCGGCCACTTTGGCCCCTACGGCGGCCGGTTCGTTTCGGAGACCCTGAGCTTCGCCCTGGACGATCTGGAGAAGACCTACATGCGTCTTCGCGACGATCCGGATTTCCAGGCCGAATTCGACTATGACCTGGCCCATTACGTGGGCCGTCCCTCTCCGCTCTACCATGCGGAGCGATGGTCGAAGAAGCTGGGTGGTGCACGGATCTGGCTCAAGCGCGAAGACCTCAACCACACCGGCGCGCACAAGGTGAACAACACCATCGGTCAGGCGCTGCTGGCCAAGATGAGTGGCAAGCCGCGGGTCATCGCCGAGACTGGTGCCGGCCAGCATGGCGTAGCGACGGCCACCGTGGCGGCTCGCCTGGGGCTCAAGTGCGAAGTCTACATGGGCGCCGAGGACGTGCAGCGCCAGAAGCTCAACGTCTACCGCATGCGCCTGCTGGGGGCCACCGTGATTCCGGTGGAGTCGGGTACCCGCACCCTCAAGGACGCCATGAACGAAGCGCTGCGCGACTGGGTGACCAACGTCGACGACACCTTCTACATCATCGGCACCGTGGCCGGCCCGCACCCGTACCCCATGCTGGTGCGTGACTTCAATGCCGTGGTCGGCCGCGAGGCGCGTCGTCAGTCGCTGGAGGAATTCGGCAAGCTGCCCGATGCGCTGATCGCCTGTGTCGGCGGCGGCTCCAACGCCATGGGCCTGTTCTACCCCTTCGTCGAGGACGACGAGGTCGCCATGTACGGTGTCGAAGCCGGCGGCGACGGCGTCGACACTGGACGCCATGCGGCCCCGCTGGCCTCCAACGCGCCGCGCGGCGTACTGCATGGCAACCGCACCTACCTGATGTCCGACGAGGGCGGCCAGGTGTCCGACACCCACTCGATTTCGGCCGGTCTGGACTATCCGGGAGTCGGTCCCGAGCACGCCCTGTGGAAGGACGTGGGACGCGTGCAGTACGTGGTCGCCAACGACGATGCCGTGCTCGAGGCGTTCCGCGAGCTGACCCGTATCGAGGGCATCATGCCGGCGCTGGAGTCGGCCCATGCGCTGGCCCACGCCAAGGTGTTGGCGCCGACCATGCGGCCCGACCAGAACATCGTGGTCAACCTTTCCGGCCGCGGCGACAAGGACATCATGACGGTCGCCAAGATCGACGGCCTGGAGTTCTGACGATGAATCGAATCGACAAACGCTTCGCCGAACTCAAGACCCAGGGCCGCCGCGCGCTGATTCCCTATATCACCGCCGGCGACCCGGCCCCGCAGTACACGGTTGGCTTCATGCACGCGCTGGTGGAGGCGGGCGCCGACGTGATCGAGCTGGGCGTGCCGTTTTCCGACCCCATGGCCGATGGCCCGGTGATCCAGAAGGCCTGCGAGCGGGCGCTCCAGCACAAGGTGCGCCTGACCCACCTGTTCGAGATGGTGCGCGAGTTCCGTCAGACCGACGGCGATACGCCCGTGGTGCTGATGGGCTACCTCAACCCGGTCGAGCGCATCGGCCTCGAGGCTTTTGCCGACCAGGCCGCCGCGGCCGGTGTCGATGGCGTGCTGACCGTGGACATGCCGCCGGAGGAGGCCGACGAGTTCGGCCCCATCCTCAAGCAGCGCGGTCTGGCGTCGATCTTTCTCGTCGCCCCTACCACTTCGCGTGAGCGGGCCGCTACAATATGCGCCCATGGCGAGGGCTATCTCTACTATGTTGCGCTCAAGGGCGTGACCGGGGCCGCCACGCTCAATGCCGCCGACGTGGCCGAGCATCTGGCGCCGCTGCGCGGTCTGACCGAGTTGCCGCTGTGCGTCGGTTTCGGTATCCGTGACGGTGCCTCGGCCGCCGAGGTTGGCAAGGTCGCCGATGGCGTGATCGTCGGCAGCGCGCTGGTCAGCCGGATTGCCGACAACGCCGAGCGGCCGGAAGCGATTGCCGATGAGCTCAAGGCGGTGCTGAGCGAGATGCGTCAGGCCCTGGATGCGTTGCCTGCCCGCTGAGCGCGCCCTTGCCCTGCTAAAGATTCGACTCATGACGCCCGGCACGACCGGGCGCAACAGCATACGGAAGCCTTTCTGACATGAGCTGGCTCGACAAGATTGTGCCCTCCATGGGGCGGATTCAGCGCAAGGACCGGCGGGCCAGCGTGCCCGACGGCCTGTGGCGCAAGTGCCCGAAGTGCGAGGCGGTGCTCTATCTGCCCGAACTGGAGAAGCATCACAACGTCTGTCCCAAGTGCGATCATCACCTGCGCCTGACCGCGCGCAAGCGTCTCGACTGGTTCCTCGACAAGGAGGGGCGGGAAGAGATCTCGGCCGAGCTGGAGCCGGTGGATCGTCTCAAGTTCCGCGACTCCAAGAAGTACAAGGACCGCCTCAATGCGGCCCAGAAAGAGACCGGTGAGAAGGATGCCCTGGTGGCCATGCGCGGCAAGCTCGATGGCTTGCCTGTCGTCGTGGTGGCCTTCGAGTTCACCTTCATGGGCGGCTCGATGGGTGCCGTGGTGGGCGAGAAGTTCGTGCGCGCCGCCACCCTGGCCCTGGAGGAGCGCATTCCCTTCATCTGCTTCTCCGCCTCGGGCGGGGCACGGATGCAGGAAGCACTGTTCTCGCTGATGCAGATGGCCAAGACCTCGGCGGCGCTGGAGCGTCTGCGCGTGGCGGGCGTGCCTTACATCTCGGTACTCACCGACCCGGTATTCGGCGGTGTGTCCGCCTCACTGGCCATGCTCGGCGATCTCAACGTGGCCGAGCCCAATGCGCTGATCGGCTTCGCCGGCCCGCGTGTGATCGAACAGACCGTGCGCGAGAAGCTGCCGGAAGACTTCCAGCGCAGCGAGTTCCTGCTCGAGCACGGCACGGTGGACATGATCGTGCCGCGCGGCGAAATGCGCTCGCGTCTGGGGAGCGTACTGCGCAAGCTGACTCACCAGCCGCCCATCGGTCTTGAAGAGAATCTGCTGCACGAGCCGGATCTGGTCGACGAGGCCGAGCGTGCGGCGGCGGAAGAGGGTGAGATCATCGAGGCGGCCGAGCTGGACACGCCGGAAGATGCCGATACCTCGACCCCATCCGAGGATGCGGATGGTCGCTCCGATGTGGCGCGCTGAAGGCTCGTGATGTCCTCGACGACGCGTACGCTGGATGCCTGGCTCGAGTACCTGGAGCGGGTGCACCCGGTGGGCATCGACCTCGGCCTCGACAGGGTGGCCGAGGTGGCCCGCCGTATGGGGCTACTCGATGAGCCTCTGGCGTCGCGCATCATCACCGTAGCCGGTACCAACGGCAAGGGTTCCACCGTCGCCATGATCGAGGCGGTGGCACGTGCCCACGGCCTAAGCGCCGCCGCCTATACCTCACCGCATCTGCTGCGCTACAACGAGCGGCTGCGGTTCGATGGCAGCGAGGCGGACGACGCTGCGCTGATTGCCGGCTTCGAGGCCGTGGAAGCGGCGCGCCTGGCCGACGAGCCCGTCAGTCTGACCTACTTCGAAGCCGGCACCCTGGCCGCACTGTGGCTCATCGCGCGGCGCCGCCCCGATCTTGCCGTGCTCGAGGTAGGGCTGGGCGGTCGGCTCGATGCGGTCAACGTCATCGACGCCGATGTTGCCGTCATCACCACCATCGCGCTCGACCATGCGGCCTTTCTCGGCAATGAGCTCGAAGGTATCGGCCGCGAGAAGGCCGGTATCATGCGCACCGGGCGACCCGCCGTGCTGGGCAGCCGCGAGCTTCCCGCCAGCGTGCGTCAGTCGGCCCGGGAGCGTGAGGCGCCTGTCAGCGCCCTGGGGCCGGACTTCGCTTGGCAGGCCGCTGCGGCAGAGGGTTGCTTCGACTGGCAGGGAACCGCACCTCAAGGGGGAATTCTAAGCCTTGATGGCTTGCCCGATCCGGGGTTGCCGCTGGACAATGCCGCCACGGCCCTGCAGGCCCTGGTGGCGGCCGGCATCGTGCTCGACGAGCAGCGCTGTCGCGAAGCCATGCGTGATGTGCGAGTGCCCGGACGCATGCAGTGGCTAGGGCAATGGTGCCTGGACGTAGGTCACAATCCGCACGCTGCTGGCTATCTGGCGGGTCGACTCGCAGCGCAGCCATGCCGTGGGCGCACCTGGGTGTTGCTAGGCATGCTCGCCGATAAGGATGCCGATGGGGTGATCGAGGCGTTGGGCGGCGTGGCGGATGAGTGGGTGGCCGCCACCTTGGGTGGCGAACGTGCACGCGCAGCGTCGGAGCTGGCGAGCCGCATCGAGGCTCATGGCGGTAAGGTCGCTTATCAGGCGGCATCGCCCGAAGCCGGTGCCGAGTGGCTGGCCGAACGGTTGGCCGCCGACGATCGGGTGCTGGTCTGCGGCTCCTTCTTCATGGTGGCCGCCATATTGTCATGGAAGCAGGCACACGCGGCATAGCGGGGCAGGAGGGGATGATGAAATACGGAATGCGCGAACGAATCAGCGGGGCGGTCATCCTGATCGCCTTGGCCGTGATCTTTGTGCCGATGCTGTTCGACGAACCGGCTCCCCGCGACGAGCGCCCCCAGCCGGTTCTGACCATCGAGCAGCCGGTGCCGGTGGAGCGGCGTAACGTGCCCGATCCGCAGCCGCCGGAGAGCCTTGGCCAGATTCGCTCCCCCGGCACCAGTCCGGCCCCGGCCGAGCCGGAGCTGCCCGTGGAGGGCGCGGAGCCCGGGGCGGCAGCACAAGTCGACCCGCAGCCGGCCGTGGCGGTTCAGCAGGGCGAGGCGGCTCAGCAGAGCGAGGCAAGTAGCGGCGCGCCACCGGCGGAAGCGCCCCGACAGGATCCGATTGCCGATCTGGCCCAGGCGGCATCCGAGCGAGTGGCAAGCAGCCCGCCGGCTACATCGAGCCCCGAGCCTCAGTCCCCCCCGGCCACGACTGCATCGCCGGGCGGCGAGTGGGCCGTGCAGGTGGGCAGTTTCGGTGAGGCGGGCAATGCCGAGCGCCTGCAGGCACGGCTCGAGGAAGAGGGCTTCCCCGTCTATAGCCGGCGGCGCGACAATAACATGACGACCGTTTACGTGGGCCCCTTCGACTCCTCGGAGTCGGGTGAGCGGGCCATGAATACGGTGAAGGAGCGCGCCAACCTTCAGGGTCTACTGGTCAGGGTAAGAGACTGAAACGATGACGCTGACCTGGATCGACTGGGGCTTTCTCGCCGTGCTGGCCGTTTCGACGCTGGCCGGCTTCATGCGCGGTCTGGTGCGGGAGGGCCTGGGGCTGGCGGCCTGGATCATCGCGCTATTGGCCGCGCGCCTACTTGCCGAGCCGGTGGCCGACCTGCTTTCCGGTGTGATCGACAACGCCGACGGCCGGCTGGTGCTGGCCTTCGTACTGGTCATCCTTGGCGTGGTGCTGCTGTGCGGGATCGTCATCCGCATGGTGCATGCCGCGGTGGAGTGGGTCGGTATGGGCTTTTTCAATCGCGTGGCCGGCGCCTGCTTCGGCGTTGCCCGCGGTGCGGCGGTACTGGTGGTGGCTACCATCCTGATCAGCCTGACGCCGCTGGCACAGCTGCAGGCATGGCAGGAGGCCGAGCTTCGCCCCACCTTCGAGCAGATGCGCGACTGGGCGGTGAGTCAGCTCGAGGCCTGGGAAGGCCGCGTGCCCGAGGCCCCCGAGGCGTGGCGCAACATGCCGCTGCCCGAGCGTCGCGATGCCGGCGAGCCCGAACCCGGCGCGCTGTGATTGTTCGAACCTGATTGTTCGAACCTGTAACTGCTTGAACTTGTGATTGTTTGAATAGGCTTTTTCAAGCCGGCTGCGGTCGGCACCCCTGCAAGCGAGGTAAGGTGGAATGTGCGGTATCGTCGGCCTTCTGGCCAAGCAGACCGTGAATCAGGCGATCTACGACGCCCTGACAGTGCTGCAGCATCGGGGTCAGGATGCCGCCGGCATGATGACCTGGAACGAAGGCCGTTTCCTGCTGCGCAAGAGCAATGGTCTGGTGCGCGACGTGTTCCACACCCGTCACATGGCACGCCTGAAGGGCAACCTGGGAATCGGCCATGTGCGCTATCCGACCGCCGGTTCCTCGAGCGAGGCGGAATCGCAGCCGTTCTACGTCAACTCCCCCTACGGCATCGCACTGGCCCACAACGGCAACTTGACCAACTCGGAGCAGATCAAGCAGGAACTGTTCTCCTCCGACCTGCGCCACATCAACACCAGCTCCGACTCGGAGGTGCTGCTCAACGTCTTCGCCCATGAGCTGGGCAAGCAGGGGCTGCATCTCTCGCCCGGCGACATCTTCGATGCGGTGCGCCGCGTGCATCGGCGCTGCCGTGGCGGCTATGCCGCGGTGGCGATCATCAACGGCGTCGGTCTGGTGGCCTTCCGTGACCCCCATGGCATTCGCCCGGTGGTGTTCGGCACCCGCGACGAGGGTAACGGCCAGGAGGTGATGATCGCCTCCGAATCGGTGGCCCTCGACGTGGGCGGCTTCGAGCTGCATCGCGACCTGGCTCCGGGCGAGGCGATCTTCGTCGACATGAACGGCAACATCCATACCCAGTCGTGCGCCGATGCGCCGCTGCTGGCGCCGTGCATCTTCGAGCATGTCTATCTGGCACGCCCGGATTCGATTCTCGATGGCGCCTACGTCTACGGTACCCGCATCCAGATGGGACGCAAGCTGGGCGATCGCATTCGCAGCGAATGGCCCGACCACGACATCGACGTGGTGATCCCGATTCCCGACACCTCGCGCACCTCGGCCCTGGAGCTGGCACAGCATCTGGGAGTGACCTATCGCGAAGGCTTCATGAAGAACCGCTACATCGGGCGGACCTTCATCATGCCGGGTCAGACCCAGCGCAAGAAGTCGGTGCGTCAGAAGCTCAACGCCATCGGCGTCGAGTTCAAAGGCAAGAACGTACTGCTGGTGGATGACTCCATCGTGCGTGGCACCACCTGCAAGCAGATCATTCAGATGGCCCGAGAGGCCGGCGCCAACAAGGTCTATTTCGCCTCGGCGGCGCCACCGGTACGCTACCCTAACGTGTATGGCATCGACATGCCGGCGGCCTCCGAGCTGATCGCCCACGGTCGCAGTGAAACCGAGGTGGGCGAGTTGATCGGCGCCGACCGCATTTTCTATCAGGATCTCGACGACCTCAAGGCCGCCTGCCGTGAGGTGAATCCCAATCTCGACCAGTTCGACTGCTCCGTCTTCGATGGCCTGTACATCACCGGAGACATCGACGCAAACTACCTGTCGGCACTCGAGGCTTCGCGCAACGACGCGGCCAAGCAACAGCAGAGCGTCGGCGCCCACGCACTGGTGGGCATGCACAATCAGGATGACGACATCGACGACTGAGGCTCACCATGCACGACGAGACGACACCCGATCCGGCCTGGGCCCTGGAAACGCTGGCGATTCGCGCCGGCCACCAGCGTACCCACGAGCAGGAGCATGGCGAGCCGATCTTCCCCACGTCGAGCTTCGTCTATGGCAGCGCCGCGGAAGCGGCGCGCAAGTTTGGCGGTGAGGAGCGAGGCAACGTCTATTCGCGCTTCACCAACCCCACCGTGCATACCTTCGAGCGGCGCCTGGCAGCGCTCGAAGGCGGTGAGCGCTGCGTGGCGACGAGTTCCGGCATGGCAGCGATTCTCTCGACGGTGCTTGCCCTGCTGCAGGCCGGCGACGAGATCGTCGCTTCGCGCTCGCTGTTCGGTTCCACCGTCAGCCTGTTCGATAAGTACTTCGGTAAGCTGGGCATAACCACACGCTACGTGGAGCTTTCGGACCTGGCGGCCTGGGAAGCGGCGATCACGCCCAACACCCGGCTGCTGTTTGCCGAGACGCCCTCCAACCCGCTCTCCGAAGTGGTCGACATCGCCGCGCTGGCCGAGATCGCCCACCGTCACGCAGCGTTGCTCGCCATCGACAACTGCTTCCTGACGCCGGCCTTGCAGAAGCCACTGGCGCTGGGTGCCGACCTGGTGATCCATTCCGCCACCAAGTATCTGGACGGTCAGGGCAGGGCGGTGGGCGGCGCCGTGGTGGGGCGTAACAAGGAGCTCGAGGAGGTCTTCGGCGTGGTGCGTACCTGCGGACCGTGCCTGAGTCCGTTCAACGCCTGGATCTTCACCAAAGGGCTGGAGACGCTTAGCCTGCGCATGCGGGCACACTGCGAGAACGCCCAGGCGCTGGCCGAATGGCTGCAGGCGCACCCGGCCGTGGCGCGTGTACATTACAGTGGGCTCGCCGACCATCCGCAGCACGAGCTGGCTGGGCGGCAGCAGGCCGGTTACGGGGCGGTGCTGGGCTTTGAGGTGAAGGGGGGGCGCGAAGCGGCCTGGTCGGTCATCGATGCCACGCGCATGCTGTCGATCACCGGTAATCTGGGTGACGTCAAGAGCACCATCACCCATCCTGCCACCACCACCCATGGACGGCTCTCTCCTGCGCAGAAGGATGCGGCCGGTATTGGTGAAGGGCTGATTCGTGTGGCGGTAGGACTCGAGTCGATCGAGGACATTCGCCTCGATCTGGCGCGTGGCCTGGACGCATTGGCATAACCGGTTTGCTCGCTCAAAGCTGGAAGTCGGCCGGGTCGACCACTGCTTCCAGCTTGCCAAGCTGCTGTATATCCTTGTCCGACAGGACGGTATCGAGTTTAGAGTCCTCAAAGGCGAGGTTCTTGACGACCCGCACCTGACTCGGTGAGCCTTCTCGGCCGAGTCTCATGACCCAGGCGAGAAACCCGCCCGAATACTTGACCAGACTGCCCACCGGATACAAACCGTAGCGGCGAACGTAGCGATTCAAGCACTGCCGGTCATAACCGCCATTACCATATACCCAGCGATAGGCATCCAAGGGGGATAGTGCAGGTCTACCATTGCGTGCATGGGTCAGCGTATCAATAATTTTGATTACGGATGCAGTGCGCACTAGTTTCGATAATGCTTCTTTTGTCTTTCCTGTCGGATAACCACTACCATCGAGACGCTCGTTGATATCATTGATAATATTGCTGAGCACAGGGCCCGGGCTCCACCCCACCTTATGCAACTGCTGATGCAGAGCCTTTACATGATGTTTCAAGAGGTCTTTTTGAGAAGTTCTAAGGTTGATATCCAAGGAGGGTAGCTGTTCACTGACGAGTAGTGGCTTTCCCATTGCGTGCAACAGGATGCCGGCGATCGCTTCGCGAGCATCACCAGCCATGCCAGGCTGCGTTAGTAGAATGTCTCCCAAAAGGGCTGCCACCCGCACGGAGTGACGTACCCACGTTGCTTCATCGCCGACATAGCGCAGGGTATACAGAAATTGATGTCGATCACTCTCAGCCAAGTGCAGCAGAGAATCCGCGCCTTCGTAAAGTATGCTTTCGGGAAAGGGGCGTTCATTTTTCAGGTAATGTAAAATGATGTGCTGTTGACGAGCCACCTCTTTGACGGCATGGGCCATGGGAGGTAGTCTATTCCGCTTGTTGCTAGCATTGATAGGCTTTCTGGCATGGGTAGAAGTGAGGAAAAGCGATGATATTCCCGCCCGCCTGTTCTCCATTCCCAAGCGTCTAGCCAATTCTACTTCGGACTCGGTAATTAAGTAGAGCAGCCGCTGCCGTGTCTCTCGATCAAGATCAATAAAGCGTATTCCAACCGCCATGTATCGTCCACAACCGAAGGGTCGCATGTTGCGTATCGAACCCTTGGCGCGAAAACCCTCTCCATTGGGAAATTGAATATGAATATTGGGTATCTGCTGATGAATTGTCAGAGGCATGCTTTTTTCTAGCGGAACCTCAAGCCTGCAGCCGCCAAGGGAAAGGTTGCAAAGGCGGGCGCTGATAGCGAGGCTGCCTGAGAACACGTCTAGCATTACCGAGGCTGACATCCCAAGCAGAAACGGAACTCTAACGCCACCGGGCTTGACCGTAATCAGTAGCGAGTCGGCGAGAACGCAACGGATCTCGAACAAATTGCTGTAGATTCGCTCATGAGTCGCCTGGACCTTTTCGAAGCACAGCAGTAGCGGCGGGTCGTCCCGGTTCATTTTTTCCAAGTCAAAGGATATTAGCCCGTTGGGCATGTAATCGTCGATGTTGCCTGTAGGACAAAAAACGCGCAAGGTGAGGATTTTACTTGCGGGATTCAGGCTTGCCACTTGCGCGGACAGTGGTTGGGCCAAGGTGTCGGAAAATATTGTGATGTCGTGGCTTCCCTCGAAGATTCGCCCGACGGTACGGATAGCCTGATTGGAGAGTGCCGGTGTTGTTTTCCATTCCATAAAGAAAAGTTCCGCAGACAGGCCGTCTTGTGTGGGTTAGCGGTGATGCACTCCCATAGCGCGAAACGGCCACTCCGATACACTGCTCAGCCAATCGGATAGCTGTTCGCCCGCCATGGGGCGTGCGATAAAATATCCCTGAGCGAGGTCGCAACCGACAAAATCGAGAAACTGCAGCGTCGCCTCATCCTCGACCCCCTCCGCTGTTGAGCGAAGCCCCAAGGAATGCCCAAGCTCGACAATGCTCTTGACAACCGAGCGCGACGTATCGGATTGCAAGGCCGATGCTACGAAGGCTTTATCTATCTTGATCTCGGAAAACGGTAGCCGTACCAGCTGCTGCATCGAGGAGTAACCAGCCCCGAAGTCATCGATGGAGAGCTGAAAGCCTTGCGCTCTCAAACGTGTCAATAGCTCAAGGGAAAGGACAGGATCGTCCAATGCAGCAGTCTCGGTCAGTTCAAGGACCACTTGGCTGGAATCTACGGAGTGTTTCTCGCATAACTTAGCCATGACGTCGGGAAAGTCCGGCCGAGTTAGGTTGAGTGCAGAGATGTTGATGGATAAGGTCGGTGGACTCTGTACCACGACGTCGGCATAGGCTGTAGGTGGAGATAAAATGGCTTTGCGGAACCATGACAGTGCTTGCTCGGTCATTCGTGCGGTGAATTCTGGCATCAGGCCAGCTCGTTCGACAGCCGGAATGAAGCGGCTGGGAGCGATGAGTCCATCGGGATGCTGCCACCTTGCCAAAGCCTCGAATCCTGCCAGTTGTCCGTCGCGGCAGCGTACTTGAGGCTGATAAGCCAGAGTGAACTCACAGTTCTCGATGGCTTGGCGAAGAATGGAAAAAGAAAGCTCCAGCGTATGCTGGGTGACAGGCCCGAACGTGGTGGGCACTGCGCCGCCTTTCTGCCTCAGCATCTGGCTTAGTCCGCGCGAGGGGAAAGGCTTGGTCAGGTGGCCGATAACGCGTAGACCGCGTGCAGTGGCTATTCGGGCTGCAGCTTCTAGCAGTCGTGGGTCGGCGCCGCTCGTCAGGATGACATTGGCATTGCACTCGCGCTTCGCCATCAACCGGATGATGTCAAGACCATCCGTGCCGGGCATGGTGAGATCGATCAACACACAGTCCGGGTGTTCGTCGATTAAGGCGGAACGAAAGCCTTCGATGCTCTGTGCGACACGTACCTTCAGTGCGACATCTTCTGCGATACGGGCCGCAGACCGGGCTGCCTGCGAGTCGTGTTCGAAAATCAACATGCGTTCCATATGCATCATCATTCCCCAGCCCAGACCTTTGTAGCCGCCCCTACTGAATGTCTCGCGCCTCCCACGATGCTATCCTTCAAGACAAAGTGTCTGAGAAAAAGGATGCCCGGCGCCCCGGCATAGACCGGCCGCTACGAATGGATCGAATTCCATCTCAGTTGTCTCCCTGTGGAGGGCGTCGGGTTTGGAAAAACCTACTTCTTATACCCAATTTGCCGGATATCGGCGACGAGGTTTGGCTCTTTAGCTTGCTGCAGTGAATATACGACACGAATGGAGCGCATGTCAACACATGTGAGTCGTTCGTGTTCAATTCCGATATAAATGTGACATTTTTGTAACCTTTTGTTTTGTAACTATTAAGGAAGGCCATGGCGCGTCATAACCTTGAAGCTTCAAAAATTCTCTCCAAGGAGGAACGGGTTGACGCGTTTGGAAAGCGCATGAATGTGGCGATTAGGCGAGCGGGTGGCGCCACGGTCATGTCGGAAAAGGCTGGGGTTTCTACTTCCGTTCTCAGGAAATGGCGGGCAGGGCAATCTGAGCCAACCCTGAGCAGCCTGGTGAGTATGGCAAGAGCCGCGGATCTCTCTGTTGAGTGGCTCGCTACTGGTGAAGGTACCCCGGAGGCAGGCCCGGCAGTGGGGCAGCGACTGATCGATCTGGATGTCCTAGAAGATGTCATCATCAGAACGAGGCGTATCTCCGAGCACAAAGGAATGGTCCTCAAGCCCGAAGCAGAAGCCCGCATCATTCGCCTCGTATACGAATTTTCCATGCGACAGGGGCAGCCGATGGATGATACTAGCCTGAACAACATTATCGAGCTGACCTCGTTGTAAAGGTGGCCACGGACTGCTGGTCAAACATGAGGACAGCAACCATGGACGGTAGTTGGCATGCGATTTCTAGAATGATCTGTTCGGCTTTTTTCAATAAAAACTGATGGTGCGCTGCGGTATGCTGCCCTCCATCGAAAACGAAGCTCAATGGGAGCGACGAGATGTGGCGCAACACCCGCACAGGCTGGGGCCTGGTCAGCATCGCCTTGCACTGGCTCAGTGCCTTGACCATTGTCGGCCTGTTCGTGCTCGGTTGGTGGATGACCGGGCTGGGCTACTTCGACCCCTGGTACAATCGCGCGCCGTGGTGGCATCGCTCGATCGGCATGCTGCTGCTGTTCGCCACGCTGCTGCGTATTCTGTGGCGACTGTTTCAGCCGACTCCTCAGGCGCAGGGCAGTCGTTTCGAGCGTATCGCCGCTCACTTCGGTCACATCGCACTCTACGTTCTGATGCTAACGGTACTGGTCAGCGGCTATCTGATTTCCACCGCCCGCGGGCGTGGTATCAGCGTATTCGACTGGTTCGAGGTGCCGGCGTTGATCAGCCGCCTGCCCAACCAGGCGAGCATTGCCGGTGAGATACACTGGTACAGCGCTCTGGCCCTGATGTTGCTGGCGGCAGGCCATGCGATGGCAGCCCTGAAGCATCACTTCATCGACCGACACGATACCGTCTTGCGTATGCTGAACCCGGCACGTACGCGTCGCCGTTGAACGCCTGCGCCTCCGGGCGCCATCACCAAGGAGAGACCCATGTTCAAGAAAGTCGCACTCGCTACTGCCCTAGGCACCGCTGCCCTGGCCACGGCTGGCCAGGCCATGGCGGCCGAGTATGTCGTGGATACCGAAGGCCAGCACGCCTTCATTCAGTTCAAGATCAATCACCTCGGCTACTCATACATTCTCGGTAACTTCGAGGAGTTCGAAGGTCGCTTCTACTACGATGCGGATGATCTCGAAGCGTCCAGCGTCGAGATGGAAGTGCAGGTCAACAGCCTCAACAGCAACCATGCCGAGCGCGACCGCCACTTTCTGAGCGACGATTTCCTCAGTGCCGGTGACTACCCGACGGCGACCTTCGTTTCCACTGGCTTCGAACCAACTGGAGACAATGAAGGCGTGCTGACCGGCGAGCTCACCCTCAAGGGCGAAACCCGCGAAATCGAGATGCCGGTCACCTTGATGGGTGAGGGCGAGGATCCCTGGGGCAACTACCGCGCCGGCTTCGAAGGCTCGACGATGCTCACGCTGGCCGATTTCGGCATCGACATGAGCGATTTCCCCGAGGTGATGGAAGAGCTCGAGCTCTACGTTACCTTCGAGGGCGTGCGCCAGTAATTCGTCTTTGCCTTTGCATGAGAACACCCTCGGCTTTTGCCGAGGGTGTTGTGTTTTTAGGGACGAGGCAGGGCGAGAAAGCTTACTTGGTTTCGTTCAGCACCGCGTGAGGGAAGTGCCGACGTAGGATACGGTTCTGGAAATCGTCCACGAAACGACTATTGATGATAATGATGAAGCGTTCGAAAGGTGCCTCGGGATCCTCCTGGGAAATGCCATCGACGCTGTGATAGACCCGGTCGTCGTGCAGGTGGAGAATGTCGCCCTCTTCCAGGGTGGCATCGAGCAAGGGCAGCGAGCCGCCATTGTCGGCATACAGGTGGTTGGTACCACCAGTGACGTTCTCGCGCTTGAGCACCAGTATGCTCAGTGCCTTGCAGCCGTCGGCATGGATGCCCTGGCCCTGTAGGGGATCGACCAGGCCCTGGCCGCGTACACCGGTGATCTGCATCAGAATCGGTTCATTGGGGCCGAGGTTCCACAGCTGGGCCCAGGCGTGTACGAAGTCCTTGACGTCGGCACGATCGAGAAATTCCGGGGTGAGCGGCTCATAGTAGCGCAGGCGATCCGCCATGCTTTCCGCGGCATTGAAAGCGCCGCCTTGGGCCATGGGGCAATGGCCCATGTCCTGCACCTCGCCGTTCTCATCCAGCGCCAACCAGGACATGCGCTTCCAGCGCTGGTTGACGTAGGAGTCGCGTGGCAGGTCATCAGTGAATGCCTGCCAGGCAGGCAGATCGATTCGCGAACGGACCTCGGTCAAGGCCCAGTGATGGCTTGCCAAGTCAGCGCTGACACCCGGTGCCCAGTAATGGGTCAGCGGGTTGACGGGCATGCCGGTGTAGTCGTAGCCATGCTTGAGGGTGTCGAGTTTCATGTCGCTATCTCCAGGTGGTGGGCGGTATTGCCCGGTGTTGTCGGGTTGCCCCGTTCAACTCTGTGAAAAGAAAAGAAACTAAATGTTAAGTATTGTAGTTGTAAATGGAGCGTCGTCGTCAGCTAGAAGACTGGGTTATGACTGGGTAGTTAGAGGGAGACATTGGACTAAGGACGTAGGAGAATTCTGACGATGCTGTGTAGGATGTAACAAAAACGGTGCAAACGTTCCGCATAGAGAACAGCGACGCCGTCGTCCCCCCTTACGAGGAAGTCCTATGATCCCCAATGAGCGCTTCAGGCGGTGGCTGCTCCGGTTTCTGGGGCGGCCTTCGATTGACGCGACTGTCGACTCGACGCAAAACGACGAAGCCGTAGCGCTTGTACGCCAGCAATATCTCGAAAGTGAGCAGCGCTTTCGTGCGCTGCTGGAGAGCCTGCCCAAGGTCGCTGTGCAGGGGTACGATCGCGACCGTCGTGTCATCTACTGGAACGAGGCAAGTACGCGACTCTACGGTTACACCGCCGACGAGGCGCTGGGCGGGCTGCTCGAGGATCTGATCATTCCCGACTTCATGCGTGAAGGGGTCATCCATGCGCATCGGGCCTGGATCCAGGACGGTATCGAAATCCCAGCCGAAGAGCTGGAGCTGAAGCACAAGAGCGGCGAGTTGGTGCCGGTCTTCTCACATCACGTGATGCTCAAAGAGCATACCGACGATCCCCTCATGTTCTGTGTCGATGTCGACCTCTCGGACCAGAAACAGGCGCATCGAGATCTCGAATTCGCCACTCGATACGACCGGTTGACGCAGTTGCCGAACCGACAGACCTTCGAGTCCGACCTGGCGTATCTGCTCGATGGCGTGCGTCGTCGCGGGGTGGGGTTGGCGCTGATCTACCTGGACATCGACTATTTCGTCGAGATCAACGACGCCCTGGGCTATGAGCAGGGAGACCAATTGCTGGTGGAGCTGAGCCGCAGGCTGCGCAATGCGCTACGCTCGACCGACCTGCTGTCCCGGGTTTCCAGCGATGAGTTCGTGTTGGCCTTCCCGGGGCTGCATCGCGAGGAAGACGTGCTGCAGGTGGTCAACAAGATCCATGACTTGTTCAAGCAGCCTTTTGGACTGGATGGCCACGAGCGGCGCGTCTCGGCCAGTATCGGCGTTTGTCTCTTCCCTGATAACGGTGCCAGCGCACGTGAACTGATCCGCAATGCCGACGTGGCCAAGAATCGAGCCAAGTTGGAGGGGCGTGGCAGCATCCGCTTTTTTCATCAACACCTGCACGACGAGTTGGTCCGAGAACATCGCTTGGCCGAGAATCTGGAGCGCGCCTTGAGCGCTGGGGAGCTGACTCTACACTATCAGCCTCAGGTTTCGGCGATAAGCGGGCGCATCGAAAACCTCGAGGCGCTGTTGCGCTGGGAACTCCCTGGTGGCACTGCGGTTCCCCCCCACGAGTTCATCCGCGTTGCCGAGCGCTCCGGGCTGATACACCGCCTGGGGGACTGGGTCATCGAGGAGGCGTGCCGTCAGCGAGCTCAGTGGCGTGCCGCCGGCGTGCCGTTGGAGCGCATCGACATCAACGTCTCAGGGCGTCAGCTTTCGCGCCCGGATGTCTTCGAACGCTTGCGTCAATGCCTGTCGCGCCATGGTCTTGGGCCACGGGAAATTGGTATCGAGTTGACCGAGAACGTATTGATCGAAGCTGACGAACGGATTCTGGACGGGCTATGGGGGCTCTATCATCTCGGTTTTCGCATAGCCATCGATGATTTTGGCACCGGGTTTTCATCTCTGAGCTATCTCAAACGCTTCCCGGTGACGGCACTGAAGATCGATCGTTCCTTCGTACGAGATGCACCCGGCGAGCCGAAGGACAGGGCCATCATGGAAGCGGCGGTATTCATCGGCCATCGGCTTGGGCTCGAAGTGGTGGCGGAGGGCGTGGAGGATGAAAGGCAGCTCGAGCTGATCCGCGAGATGAAGTGCGATCTCGTGCAGGGTTTCTATTTTTATCGTCCCATGCCAGCGGCAATGACCGAGCGCGTCCTGCTGGGGTTGGTGGCCGCTCCTAGTGGCTTGCAGGGCTGAGTGGCGGCGCGCTTTCACGTAGAATGCAGCCCCCTTCATTGATGGAGCCGTCTGATGCCTGTCGCTGCCGCCTCTTCCCTGGGCTTGACGCTATGGCGCCAGACCTGGCCGATGACCATTGGCGTGCTGGCGCTGCTGGGTTTCCAACTGGTGGACAGTGCCTTCGTGTCTCGTCTGGGCACGGCGCCATTGGCTGCCCAGTCGTTCACTTTTCCGCTGACCTTTCTCATCATCGGCGTGCAGGTGGGGCTTGGCATTGCCATTGCGGCTCTGATCTCGCGAGCACTGGGTGCCGGAGAGGTCGCACGGGCACGGCGCCTGGGAACGCTGGTGGTGTCGGTGGGCAGCGTGACCATAGCGCTGCTGGCCATCGTGTTATGGTGGGCCCAGGTGCCGATTTTCACCCGCCTGGGGGCCGATACGGCAACGCTGCCGCTGATTCGCGCCTACTGGGCGCCCCAGCTGTTTGCGGCCTGGCTGGGGGCGGTGCTCTACTTCATCTACAGCCTGTTCCGCGCCCATGGCGATACACGCCTGCCCGGCAAGATGATGGTCGTCACCAGTCTGGCCAACCTGGCGCTCGATCCACTGCTGATCTTCGGCGTTGGCCCCTGGTCGGGGCTCGGACTTCCAGGCGCGGCCTGGGCCACGGCAATAGCCTTTGGCTGCGGATTGCTGGTCGTGGTGGGGCGTTTGCGTCACAGCGACTGGCTGGCGCGAAGCGGGCTCAGACAGGAGTTGGCGGTTTCGGCACGCCCCTTCATTGGTATCGCTGGGCCCGCGATGATCGGACAGCTGATGCCGCCATTGGCGGCGATGCTCGCCATCTCGGTAGTGGCCGGCCTGGGAGAAGCTTCTGTAGCGGCCTGGGGATTGGCAAGCCGGCTCGAGACCCTGGCTCTGGTCGTGGTCCTGGCCATGACCATGTCGTTACCCCCTTGGTTGGGTCGTTGCTACGGTGCAGGCGACTGGCAGCAGGTTCGCGAACTGATAGGCCTGGCGCTGCGGGTCGTGGTGGCATGGCAGCTTGGTCTCGGCCTGCTACTGGCAATCCTGGCCCCGTGGCTGGCGCAGCTGCTGGCCGGAAGCCCAGAGGTGCGCGGGGATCTGACCCTGCTGATTCGCTTCCTGCTGCCAAGCTACGCCGCGCTGGGCGTCTGCATGCTGGTGGTTTCCGCCGGCAACGCGTTGGGCTGGCCGCTGAGGGCCATGCTTATGTCGGCGGCAAGGCTCTTCGTCTGTTATCTCCCTTGCCTGTGGCTGGGGGCCTGGCTCGGTGGGCTTGCCGGTCTGGCCATGGGGGCCGCGTTGGGGAACGTGTTGGCAGGCTTGATGGCTTGGCAACTGATGCGCCGCTTGCTGGCCCGAAGGGGGCACGATGGCGGGCCCGAGTCGAAACTTTTGGCTCGTAAGCGAACCTGAGGCGCTATGTGCTGTCAGGGTAAGGACGTAGTGGCTCGGCCGGCACGAGCCATGAAAGCAACTCTGATGGAATGGAGTAACCAATGAAGCTCACCAAATTTGTGGCAACTCTCGCGCTCACCCTGGGCATCGCTGGCGCTGCGGCAGCGCAGCAGATGCAGGCACCGCCCCAGGGCGACCAGGTGGATCAGCTCGATCAGTTGCTCGATCTGGACGAGAATCAGCAGCAGGAAATCCGTGGCTTGCTCGACGAGGCGGAGCGACAGCTGGCACCCAAGGAGCAGGAGGCTCAGGCGTTGCAAGCGCGCCTCGGTGAGTACGTTGGCCCCGACTTCGACGAGAATGCCATTCGCCAGGATGCTGCGCGGCTGGGCGACCTGACCGGTGAAATTACTGCCGAGACGGTACTGCTGCAGTCCCGCATCGAAGCTGTCTTCACCGATGAGCAGCGTCAGCGCCTGGACGATGCGATTGCCCAGCAACAGCAGCAGATGCAGGACCTGCAGGATCAGATGCAGCAGCAGGGTGGTGAACAGCCCGCCCAGCCCATCCAGTAACTGTCTGACCTGGCAGGCTCGTCAATGACGAGTTGAGACAGCGGCTTCGCTCATGAAGGCGCTTCTTGCTGCGAAAAGCCCTGTCACTCGACAGGGCTTTTTGGTTGCATGGCCAGTGGGGCGTCATCAATCGGCGGAAGAGGGTTGCCGGTTGGATGCGGAATTGGCTGAGTATGGGGTGGCCAGCTTCTCTTGCTGCCAGGCGAAATAGAGGAAAAGCACGCCCATCACCAGGTAGCCCAACGTGAAGTCCCAGGCGGCGTTGAAGGCCAGCTTGGGCGCATGCATCAGGCCGACGAAGGAGAAGGCGGCCGCGACGCCGGCGAAAGCGGCGGCGCGGCGGAACTGGTGATCGATGACCGAAACGGTCATGGCGCCGATCAAGATGGCCATGAACATGGCGCCCTGGCCCAGCGGCACGATACCGGGCGAGATGCCTGCGACCGTCTCACCGGCGGCATTGTTGAAGCGGGTCATCACGTAGTTGGCGAAGTAGGGCAGCATGGCCAGTGCCACGGCGGGATAGTAACGCGTATCGTTGCTCTGAAAGGCAGTGGCGATCATCGACATGCCGACGAAGACCAGAATCGGGGCAACCACCGAGACCGGGATGATGGCCGCCAGGGCGGCAATCAGGCCGAACATGGTGGCCAAGGCGTAGACTGCACCATTGAGGATGCTGTAGCCGCGTCCTGCTCCCATCCACTTGGCACCTACGGTGGCGATGTAGACGGTGGTCGGGAAGACGCCGCCGAACAGCGCGCCGATCATGGTGCCGGCTCCATCTACCGCCTGGCATTCGCGAACGTCATACTTGTCGCCTGCGGCTTCCATCGCCTCGACGTTGTTCATGGTCTCGATGGCGTTGTACAGCGTGATCGGCAGTACCACCGTGAGCACCGCCAACATGCCGGTGAACAGCAGCCCAAGCCCCTCGAACCAGGCCATGTTGGGCAGCAACGGATAGAAGCCCAGATGGGTGAAGGCATCGCTGAAGCGCTCGCCGCCAGCATCGCCGATCAGGTAGGCCATGGCGGTGCCGATGACGATGGCGAACAGCGAGGTGGGCAGGCGGAACGGCATGGCGACGCGGGCCACCAGGCCGACGATGATGATCGCCAGTACCAACAGGCCGATGACCGGCATTTCCAGCGTCTTGAACAGCATCTCGCCGGCGATGAAGGTTAGTGCCACCCCCGCGACGGCACCGAGCATGGCTGCGCGGGGCAGGTGATACTGGACCCAGCGGCCGATGAGGCTCACGGCCGCCTCGATGGCGCCGCTGATGAAACAGGCCGCCACGGCAACCTTCCAGGCCAGCGTGGCATCGCCGGTGAGCTGTTTGGCGGGCAGCAGCACGCCGAACAGAAACACGAACATCACCGGAGTGGAAATACCGTAGGAGAGCGCGGTGACGTCGCTGCGATTTTCCTTGCGTGCCAGTCGGGCCGCACTCCAGGCATAGTAGAAATTACCCACCATCACGGCGACGGCGGCTCCCGGGAGCACCTGGCCGAAGACGATGGAGGCGGGGAACCCCATGCCCAGCATGGTGATCGCAATGATGACGAAATTCGCGATATTGTTCTGAAAAAGGGCGAAGAAGGCGTCGGTATCCTCCTTCTTGTACCAGGGGTAGTGCACAGGGGAAGCCGCCATGGTGAGCCTCTTATGAGTTGGGTTTGTATACAAGGCGCATCCAGTCTGGCCTGAGCCTGACTGATTGGTCAAGACTGCCTTTGTCGTATAATGCTGTAACGGTTTTGAGTGTTCACGTGCGTGGGCTTGCGTCTGCATCGAGAGGAGAGTACCGATGAGCTCAGAGGAGAGCTGTGTCGTTCGCCATTTTCGCCATTACCACCCGGTGTCAGACGAGGACGTTATGCTACTGGCCCGGCTGGAAGATAGCGCTACGCCGGTGCGGGCCGGCACTGTCCTGTGGGAGGAGCGAGACGAGGCTCATGAATTCTGCACGCTCAAGCATGGCTGGGCATTCTCCTACCGCGAATTGGAAAACGGGACTCGGCAGATCCTGGAGATCTACCTGCCGGGGGATATCATCGGTCTGCGCGAGTTCGCCTTCTCCCAGCGTCTGGCCGGCGTGCAGATGGTCGAGGATGGCGAGGTGTGTTTCTTTCCGCACCGCCACCTGGTCGATATCTTTCGGCAGTCCTTGACACTGACCTCCATCCTCTTCGCCATTGCCAGTCGTCAGCAAGTGCTGCTCACGGAGCGTCTGGTCAATCTGGCACGCCGCAATGCCCGCCAGAAGGTGGCCCACTTCATTCTGGAGATGTTTCAGCGCCTCCGCCAGACCGAGGCCAACGGCAGTGACAGTCTGCGCTTGCCTCTATCCCAAGAGATCCTGGCGGATCTGCTGGGGCTCAGCCCGGTGCATGTCAGCCGTACCTTTACCGCGCTGAACGACGATGGTCTGGTGTTCCGCGACCGATATCAGGTGAACATACCCGACCTGGACGCGTTGAAGCAGGAGGCGGGATTCGATGACCGCTATCTGATCGAGAACATGCGGCCGTTGTTCGATGGCAAGGAGGGCTGACGGGACCGTTGACCGCTCGCCCGAACGCAAAGCCCCGGCCTGAGCCGGGGCTTTGCGTTCGGGCGAGCGTTGCCTAGTTGACGGCCGCGATGGCCTTGGCCAGGTAGGGCAGGTTCTCGTGGGAGAAGCCGGCCACGTTGGCGCGACCCGAGCGCACCATGTAGATACCGAACTCGTCGCGCAGGCGGTCGACCTGCTCGGGCTTGAGCCCTGTATAGGAGAACATGCCGCGCTGCTCGGCCACGCAGGCATATTTCTGATCGAGTCCGTAGGGCTTGAGTGACTCGACGAAGTCGCGCCGCAGGGTATTGATGCGGTCGCGCATTTCGGTGAGTTCCTCGCGCCAGAGGGCGGCCAGTTCGGCAGAGTGCAGGATCTCGCTGACGATAGCGCCGCCGTGAGCCGGCGGGTTGGAGTAGTTCTCGCGTGCCACGATAGCTACCTGGGAGCGCACGTTCTCCATCTGCTCGCTGTTCTTCGCCACCATGATCAGGCAGCCGGTACGCTCGCAGTAGATGCCGAAATTCTTCGAGCAGGAGCTGGTGATGATGACCTCGTCGAGGTTTTCGGCCATCAGGCGCACGCCATAGGCATCCTCGTCGAGGCCTTCACCGAAGCCCTGATAGGCGAAGTCGATCAGCGGTAGCAGGTTGCGTTCGCGTACCACTTCGAGAATCTGCTGCCACTGTCCACGGTCCAGGTCGAAACCGGTGGGGTTGTGGCAGCAGGCGTGCAGCACGATGACGTCGCCGGCGGGAATCTGCTTGACGGCTGCCAGCATGCCCTCGAAATCGAGGCGGTTTTCGGCGTCGACGTAGGGGTATTTGTGCAGCTCGATGCCCGCAGACGTGAAGATGCCGTGATGGTTCGGCCAGGTGGGATCGCTCACCCAGATACCCTTGCCGGGAAGCTGGGCGCTGATGAAGTCGGCAGCCAGCCGAAGGGCGCCGGTGCCGCCCGGGGACTGAGTGGCACTGGCGCGCTTGGCGGCCAGCACCGGTGAGTCCTTGCCAAGCACCATGGGCAGAACCACTTCGCCATACTGGGGCGCGCCGTGGGAGCCGATGTAGGTCTTGGTGGTTTCGTTCTTGAGCAGCAGGGCCTCGGCTTCCTTGACGGCGCGCATCACCGGGGTGTTGCCCTGGGCGTCCTTGTAGACACCGACGCCGAGATCGACCTTCTGAGGATTGGTGTCCTTCTTGAAGGCCTCGATCAGGCCGAGGATGGCGTCCCCGGGGACCCGCTCAATATGTTCGAACATTTATTTCGCTACCTCGTCGGTTCTGGCGGCAAGTATGAAGTCGTTGCGATGCAGGCCCTTGATCTTATGGGTCCACCAGTTCACGGTGACCCTACCCCATTCGGTCAGGAGCGCCGGGTGGTGGCCAGCGGCCTCGGCAATCTCGCCCACGCGATTGGTGAACGCCAGCGCTTGACGAAAATTGGGGAAGGTAAAGACCCGCTCAAGTTGCATGATGCCATTGCGTTCGACAATCTGCCACTCGGGCACCTCGGGTTTGAACAGCCTGATTTCCGCTTCCGACACGGTGGGGGATTGGCGGCGGCAGGCCTCGCAGGGTTGACGCGAGAGCTGGGTCATGCCGGTTTCTCCTGAGGCATTTGGCCTTTGCATGGCTACGCTGTAGGGAAGGGAAGCCCTGAAATCAAGCCGGGCCGCCAATGCGGGGCTCGTCAGGGAGTCGAGTTTCAATGCATCAGCATAGCGCCTTGCCGCTCTGGCTCAAGTTGCTGTTCACCGGCTGGATCCTGTTCTGGGCGCCTGCCTTTGCCGTGATGCTAGGCGTGCAGAACTACTTCTGGTTGTGCAATGTCGCCAGCTTTCTGATCCTGCTTGGCCTGTGGCTGGAAAGCCGTCTGCTGCTGTCGATGCAGTGGCTCTCGGTGGCGCTGGTAGGGGCCTTCTGGACGCTGGATGTCGGCGTGGCCTGGTTGACCGGGGTACACCCGATCGGCGGCACCGAGTACATGCTC
This sequence comes from Halomonas sp. KM-1, assembly GCF_000246875.1. Lineage (NCBI taxonomy): Bacteria > Pseudomonadati > Pseudomonadota > Gammaproteobacteria > Oceanospirillales > Halomonadaceae > Halomonas > Halomonas sp. KM-1. The sequence continues at coordinate 100,818 of NZ_BAEU01000138.1, read as the reverse complement.
GATCCCGGACATCCCTGGCTGGCCAGGGTGCTGTCGCTCTATCACCTCATTCTGCCGGTGGTAGCCGGCTACGCCGTGCTGAGGCTGGGCTACGACTCTCGAGCCCTGAGGTGGCAGACGCTGCTGACCTGGTTGCTGCTGCCGCTCACTTATCTCTTCACCGAGCCCGAGCGCAACATCAACTGGGTGCACGGGCCTTTTGGAACCCCTCAGCAGTGGGCCGATCCGCTGCTGTACCTGCTACTGCTGGCCTTGGTCTGGCCACTCGTGCTTTACCTGCCGCTGCATGTCGTGATGCACTGGTGGCAAAAGCGACGCAATACCAGCTGACGCCGTTCAACTGACGACACGATTGCGCCCTTGGCGCTTGGCAGCATAGAGACTGCGGTCGGCCCTCTCGATCAGGGCGTCTCTCGGCTCTCCCAGGCGGTATTCGGCAAGACCGATGCTGGCGGTGAGCTGACCGGACGAGATACCGAAGTCATAATCGGCAATCTCGCTGCGCAGGCGTTCGGCGAGGGGACGGCTGGCGACCAGCGGGGTCAGCGGTAGGACCACGGCGAACTCCTCGCCGCCCAGGCGACCGATGACGTCCTCTTCGCGCAGCAGGTCATGGCACAGGGTAGCGAATTCGGCGAGTACCTGGTCGCCCTGGAGATGCCCCCAGGTGTCGTTGACTCGTTTGAAGTGATCCAGATCGATGAGCATCAACGACAGTGGGCTGCCGTGACGGTTGCTCCTGGCGATCTCTTCGTCCAGACGCGACATCAGGCGCCGACGATTGGCCAGACCGGTCAGATCGTCGGTATCCGAGAGTTTGCGCAGTCTTGCCTCTTCGGCCATCTGTTCGGTGATGTCGATCATCAGGCCATGCCAGAGCACGCCGGTCGCCGAATCTTCGGGCTGGGCGCGCAGCGCGACCCAGCGATAGCGACGACCGGAGAGGCGGATGCGGAACTTGGTGGCAATGGGAATGCGCCAGCGCGCCGAGCGCTCGATGGCGGCCATGACACGCGGGTGGTCCTCCGCATCCAGGCGGTCGAGCATGTGACGCGCATCCTGGCTCAGAGCGTGGCGGTCGATGCCAGGCAGGCTGGTGCCGCTTCCGGCCAGGTAGGGGAAGTGCATGTGGCCGGTTGGGTCACGATGAAACTGAAAGATGACGCCAGGCAGGCGTTCAGCGAAATCGTGCATGCCGATTGGCTCATTCAGCCCCCCACCCGTCATGGCATTGTCGTGTGGCATGCGGGTGTTCCTTGGTTTCCTGCTGCATCATTGCAAACAAGCTGTTGTTATATAACGGCTCGGCATAGTGCCTCAGGTAGGATGGCAGCGCGACGAGCATCTGCATCGGGGTAGAGCCGTTTAGCGAAGGCCTAATATACGATGTAACAGTGCGTAAATCACCTGTCTAGGGCTGTAAGAGATTGCCTACAGATTTTGTAAGCCATCCTTGACCGTATACCGTTCTCTCAGCGCGGCGCGTCGTATCGCACGGTGCGGCCGCGGGAAAAAACCACTTGCCAAAGCTGTATGTCGCGAGCGCGAAAGGCGCCGGCACATACCGACAGGTAGTAGCGGAACATCCGCTCGATGCGCTTGGAGTAACGGTCGGCTATCTCGTGCCACCGGGCATCGAAGTTGTTGCGCCAGGCCATTAGCGTCTTGTCATAGTCAGGGCCGAAGTTGTGCCAGTCCTCGAGCAACAGCAGGCCTTCGCTGGCGTCGGCGATGTATCGTGCCGAGGGCAGCACGCCATTGGGGAAGATATAGCGGTCGATCCAGGGGTCGACGGTGATCTCGGAGCTGTTCGAGCCGATGGTATGCAGCAGGAAGAGGCCCGTGTCAGCCAGTAGTTTCTCCACGGTCTGGAAATAGGTAGCGTAGTTGCGATGGCCGACATGCTCGAACATGCCGATGGAGACGATGCGGTCGAAGCGTCCGTCGAGCTCGCGGTAATCCATCAGGCGAATATCGACGGGCAACCCGGCGCAGCGCTGCCGGGCCAGCTCTGCCTGCTCGCGGGAGATGGTGATACCGGTGACGGTAACCTCATGGTGGCGGGCCGCATATTCGGCGAAACTGCCCCAGCCGCAGCCGATATCCAACACGTGCATGCCGGGGCGAAGCTCCAGCTTGCGGCAGGCCAGCTCGAGCTTGGCGAGCTGCGCCTCGTGAAGCGTGGTGGCCTCTCTCCAGTAGCCACAGGAGTAGCACATGGTCGGATCGAGCATCCGCTCGAAGAGATCATTGCCGAGATCGTAATGGGCTTCGCCGACCATGTAGGCGCGGGCCCTGCTCTGCAGATTGAGCAGCCCCGCCTGCAGCCGATACATGATTCGATTGGACGTTGGGCGGGCGCGTTCGCCGAGGCCGTGCTGGAGCAGGCGACAGGCCAGTTCGTCGAGGCTTTCGCACTCCCACCAGCCGTCCATGTAGGATTCTCCCAGTCCCAGGGAGCCCTGGCGCAGGATGCGTGAACAGAAGTCGGGATGATAGACCTGGGGGTCCCACGGGGCATCGCCGTTCAGGGTCACTCCCGAACCCTCCAGCAGTGCAGTGAGCAGTCGCTGGGTACGGTTGTCGGGCAGGGAGATAGGACCAATGCGTTGTTCGATTGTCATGGAGTCCTCCCAGTCCATCGGTTCGGGGCTTGGTCGTTGTCGTCACCTGAATCGCCACATGGCAAGATTTGCCGTGCAATCGCAAGGGACTGCATTAGGCAAGAGCATAGTTCAGAAGATAGCCCACTCGACGAAGAAGGGTTAACGCTCCCGGGCTGGTATAATCGCCGCTCAACTCGCCGTCGGAGTGCCGTAACGTGTCCTGTGATTCACCGCTGATCATCGCCCTCGATCACTCTTCCCTCGATGCCGCCCTGTGTCTGGCCGACCGGCTCGACCCTGCGCGCTGTCGCCTCAAGGTAGGCAAGGAGCTGTTCACACGCAGTGGTCCGGAGATCGTCGAGGCGCTCCACGGGCGTGGCTTTCAGCTTTTTCTCGATCTGAAGTTCCACGACATTCCCAACACCGTTGCCGGGGCCGTGCAGGCTGCAGCCGAGCAGGGGGTGTGGATGGTCAACGTGCATGCCAGCGGTGGGCGGCGAATGATGGAGGCGGCGCGTGAGCGGCTGGACCGGCACGGCCTCGAGACGCATCTGATTGCAGTGACGGTGCTGACCAGCATGACGGGTGAAGATCTTGCCGAGGTTGGCGTGGCCGCGCCGGCGGCGGAGCATGTCGAGCGTCTGGCCCTGCTGACCCGCGAGTGCGGCCTGGATGGCGTGGTCTGCTCGGCTCAGGAATCGACCAGGCTGCGGCAGCTGTGTGGCGCCGATTTTCTCAAGGTGACACCGGGTATCAGGCCGCGCAGTGCCGAGCATGGAGATCAGCGTCGCGTGATGACTCCGGCCGAGGCCATGGCGGCGGGAAGCACCCATCTGGTGATTGGCCGGCCGATCACTCAGGCGCAGGATCCCATGGCGGCGCTGGTGGCCATCGAGAAGGAGCTGGCGGTAAGCTGAGGTGCCGGCAAGCTAAGGTACCGGGAAATCACTCTCCCTCGATGCCGGTGATGGGACGCGTGGTGCCCCAACTGCGACAGCTGGGGCACTGCCAGTGCAGCGGTTGCCCGGCGAAGCCGCAGCGCTGGCAGCGGTGGCGTGGGCGAACCGCCAACAGGGCGTGGGTATGCTGCTTGAGCAACTGCAACCGGTTGTCGGGCGCGCCACGCTCTTGCTGTTGATGCTGATAGAGGTCCAGCAGGTAATCGAGCGCCCCCAGGCTGGGGGCGCGACTGAGTTGCTCGCTGACCAGGTCGATGGCCACTTGCAGGCCGAGCCTCTTGCGCTGGGTTTCGGCCAGCAGAATGATCAGACTGGTAACGTGGGCGCGCTCCAGCAGTTCCTCGAGGCAGGTCACCAGACCGGACTCGTCGTCGAGCATGCGATAGGCATGATGCAGCGGCTCGAGCACGATCGGCATCATGTCCAGGTCCTGATCGGGGATGCGCATGAGGATGCGAATGGCTTCGCGATAGTGGCCGGTATCCTGGGCCAGAGCTGACAGCAGCAGGTTGGCGCGTACGCAGCGTGGGTCGATGGAGAGCGCACGGCGCAGATGCTTGCGGGCCAGGCCCGGGCTTGCCGAGTGGCGCTCCTGATCGGCCATTTCGCACAGCCAGTGGGCCGCGGCGCGGCGTAAGTCGTCATGCTGGCGGACCAGATTGGGATAAGCGACGTCGAAAGCGGCCTGCCACTCGCCTTCACGATCGAACAGATCGGCCAGCAGCCGCTTGGCGGCATGGCGGATGTCGTCATGGCTGGTATCGCGGATCAACTGCTGGAGTAGACGCTCGCTGCGGTCGAACAGCCCCAGATGCAGAAAGTCGCGGGAGAGCTCGAGCTGCACCTGGTCGCTTTGCAGTGCGGTCAGGGTGGGGCGGGCCAGCAGGTTCTGGTGAATCTTGACGGCACGGTCGGCTTCGCCTCGGGTACGAAAGAGATTGCCCAGAGTGATATGAGTGTCGACGGTTTCGCTGTTGACCTCGAGTGCGCTGACGAAAGTCTCGATGGCGCGGTCGGGCTGCTCGTTTAGCAGATAGTTCAAGCCGACGAAGTAATCCCGCGACAGCGTGTTCGGCGGCGCGGGATTGCGATTACCCTGGCGCTCGCGTCGGCCTAGCCACCAGCCAATGGCAACGGCAGCCACCAGCAGGGCAAGCAGCAGGGCATCGGGCATTTAGGGCAGTTCCTTGAGCTCCTGAACGCGAAGCCGGTCGAGTTCCTTGCGCTGCTGGCGGTTCAGCCGCTGGGCGCGGGAGAGTGCAGTGCGCAGCCGCAGCCAGACTCCCGTCATCGCCAGCATTCCCAGCATGACGCCACTCACCAGGGCGGCCAGGAGCCAGACGGAGAGCGATACTGCCGGCAGCTCCAGCCAGATCAGGTTCAGCGGTACCGTCTGCTGGTTGTTGACGGCAAAGAGGATGCCGACAAGCAGGACCGCCAGCAGAATGATGGCAACGATCAGGCCTTTGAGCCAACGCATGTGTCTATCCCTTGTTAGTTCGAAAAATTAATAGCCGAGGGCGCGGCTGGCATTGACCTGCTCGCGAAGCTCCTTGCCGGGTTTGAAGTGTGGCACGAACTTGCCCTCCAGCGCGACCGGATCCCCGGTCTTGGGGTTGCGACCAACCCGCGGCTCACGATAGTGCAAGGAAAAACTGCCGAAACCCCTTATTTCGACACGCCCGCCTTCGGCCAGGGTGTCGGTGATGTCATCGAGGATCAGGCGAACCGCAGATTCGACTTCCTTGATCGAAAGCTCGGGCTGTCGCATGGCGATTTGCTCGATCAATTCGGATTTGGTCATCGGGTCATCTCTCCAGGCGATTCCCGGTCCGGTGGGACTGGGCGGCATTCTTATTCTACCCTCAGCATACTGCTCAAATCGTGATAAAACAACGCACTACGACCATGGTCAAGGAAATCGCACAATGTGAGGGTAGGCGCTGCCGTATTTTCGAGGGTTCGGTATACTGGTTGGCCATTCTTTCAGACCACCGAGGCCGACGTTGAGCGAAGCGAACACCCCCGATGCTGCAGCCTTGCGCAAGCGGCTCTATTGGCATTCACGGCGCGGAATGTGGGAGCTCGACCTGCTACTGATTCCCTTCCTCGAGCACTGCTACGATCAGTTGGGCGACGACGACCAAGCCGCCTACCGAGCACTGATCGAAGGTGAAGACCAGGATCTGTTCGCCTGGCTGATGAGGCGTGATCCGCCTGCCCCGGAGTTTCAGCGTATCGTGACGCTGATACAGCAACATGCCGAGAACGCCGACAACGATCCTCATCGCCCCGTCTAGGCTGGCGTGGTGCTGTCAGTTTCTGCTGGCCGTACTGGTCACGGGGGTCGTGCTCCACTTCGGGCCGAGCTGGCTGACAGTGCCGGCCGTGGGGTGGCTGGTGCCGCTGGCTTGGTGGCTGTGGTGCGGGCAGGCACGTGGCGTATTGCACATGCATCCGGAAGCAGCCGGCGGCTGGCGTTGGTCGTGGCAGCCTGAGCCTACTGTCGAGGCGGTGCCGGTCAGGTTGACTTGCGATTACCTTGGCCCCTGGCTGCTCGCGCTGAAACTCGACGGACGCAGGACATGGCTATGGCCCGACAGCGCGCCCGGCGATGCGTTACGCCAGCTGCGCCGCGCCTTAGGCTACGTCTGAAAACTGGCTGCGCTTGGCCATACGGCGTTAAAAATCAGCTCAAAGTACTCATTTACACCACGTAAACTCCGTCTTTTCGCTGATTTTTGCCTTGTCTGACCTTCGCTCGCCGACTTTCCAGACACAGCCTAGTGCGATGACGCGCGGCGTATCGGCTGAGCGCAGGCCGGATGGCGCCGTTACAGGCTCAGGTCGTGCAGATGCAGGCGCGACGGTAGTGGTGTCAGGCCGGTCTTCACGTGCTCCGGGCAATCGGGGTTGTAGTGCAGCCCGCGGGATTCGCGGCGCATGCGCGCCGCCTTGACGGTCAGGCGGGCCAGCCTGAGCGCATGCCACAGACTTGCCAGCGCCGTGCTGGGTGCGGCATTGGCGATGGCGCTTCGCACCTCATGTATCAGCGCGTCCAGTTCGTCGGCAGCGGCATCAAGCCCTGCGTCGCGGCGCACGATTGCCACATGCTGGCTCATGACGCTGCGCATACGAAGACGCCATTGCTGAATACGTTCGGCGTCGACCGACCCACTCCCTGAATGTGAAGGCGTCAGCGACGCCGGGGCGGTTGCTTCGGCGTGCGCCAGTCTGGCAGCGCAGCTACGGGCAAAGACCAGGCACTCCAGCAGCGAGTTACTGGCCATGCGGTTGGCTCCATGCAGGCCCGTGCAGGCCACTTCCCCGATGGCATACAGATGCGGCACGCTGGAGCGGCCGTCCAGGTCGGTGGCAATCCCGCCGCAGCTGTAGTGGGCGGCGGGCACCACGGGGATCGGCTGCCGGGTGATGTCCAGGCCGCGGCCAAGGCAGTGGGCATGGATGGTAGGGAAGTGATGACGGATGGCCGTTTCGCCCAGGTGTGTCACGTCCAGCCAGACATGGGGCGAGCCGGTGCGCTGCATCTCGGCGTCGATGGCGCGGGCGACGATGTCCCGCGGTGCCAGTTCGGCGCGGGGGTCGAGTTCCGGCATGAAGCGGCGTCCGTCGGTGCTGTAGAGGCGTCCGCCTTCGCCGCGCACTGCTTCGCTGATGAGGAAGGGTGGGCCTTCCGGATCGAAGAGACAGGTGGGGTGAAACTGCTGGAACTCGAGGTTCATCAGCTCGGCGCCCAGTTCGGCCGCCATCATCATACCTTCGCCGCTGGCAGGGTGTGGGCTGGTGGCATGGCTATAGATGCCGCTGGCGCCGCCGGTGGCCAGCACGGTGTCGTTGGCCACCAGTTCTTGCAGCTGGCCTTGCTCATCCAGGCAGCGTGCGCCGCGACAGCGGTTCTCGCTGTCCGACAGCAGGTCGATGGCCACCAGGTCGTCGCGGATCGTGATGGCGGCATGCCCCTCGGCATGGCGCTTCAGCGTATCCAGCACGGCACGTCCGGTGGCATCCTCGGCGTGGATGATGCGGCGCGTGCCGTGTCCGCCTTCGCGAGTCAGGTGGTAGGGATAGCTGGCGGTGGGGCTGTCGTCGCGGGTGAAGGGCACGCTGAGCGAGAGCAGCCATTCGATGGCCCCGGGCCCCTGTTCGACGGTAAAGCGCACGGCCCGCTCGTCACACAGCCCATCGCCGGCCACCAGTGTATCCGCTACGTGGGCATCGAAGTCGTCCTGGGGGGAGAGCACCGCGGCAATGCCGCCCTGGGCCCAGCGGCTGGCACCCTGGTCGTCGCTGGCGGGGCGCACCAGTGTGACGCGACGCGTCTCGGCGGCATGCAGGGCGAGGGTCAGGCCGGCGACACCGCCACCGATGACCAGTACGTCATGTTCGCTACGAGCCAGTATGCTTGGGGCCATGCGGGTTCTCGCTGAAGCCTGTTGCATCAGCCAGCTTGGCTCAAAGGTGCCTGAGGTTACAGGGATGAGAGTGGGATAGCGAAGAGCCTGGTGCCCGGAGCCGGGCTTGAACCGGCACGGTGTTGCCACCGAGAGATTTTAAGTCTCTTGCGTCTACCAATTTCGCCATCCGGGCGGCACGGTTTCGAGCAGGCAGCTGAAAGGGAACAAGAAATGGAGGCTGGAGTCGGAATCGAACCGGCGTACACGGAGTTGCAGTCCGCTGCATAACCACTCTGCCATCCAGCCTCTGAGAGTCGTATTGGGCGGGAAGGAGATCGATCGGACCGGCGTTCCGGCTCACGACCCTCTCGATACCGCCTCTCCTGGAGCTTGGCCCGCAAGAGATTTGGAGCGGGAAAGGAGATTCGAACTCCCGACCCTCGCCTTGGCAAGGCGATGCTCTACCACTGAGCTATTCCCGCTCGACTCGAGAGCGAATTATACGGATAAGCCGCTTAGTGTCAATCACTTGTTGGCGTTCGCTGCTGTCAGCCTACATGGCGCGGGACAGGTGGGGCCAGGCGGCGCGCAGGTACATCACCATCGACCAGAGCGTCATGATGGCGGCCGCATGCAGGGTCAAAACGCCCAGCAATGAGAGCTGAGTGCCGGGTGCGAAAGCCAGTAGCAGCAGTAGCGCAATCATCTGCATGGTGGTCTTGGCCTTACCCAGCCAGGAAACGGCCACTTTGCCGCGCTTGCCCATTTCGGCCATCCATTCGCGCAGCGCCGAAATCACGATCTCACGGCCGATGATCACCAGCGCCGGCAGGGTCAGCCAGATGCTGTCGAAGCGCTCGATCAGCAGCGCCAGGGCTACGGCAACCATCAGCTTGTCCGCTACCGGATCGAGAAAGGCGCCGAACGGGGTGGACTGATTCCAGCGACGGGCCAGGTAGCCGTCGAGCCAGTCGGTCACGGAGGCCAGGGCGAACAGGCCGGCCGCCACCGGCATGCTCCAGGTGTAGGGAAGGTAGAAGAACACCACCAGCAGCGGGATGAAGGCGATTCTTGCCAGCGTCAGGATGTTGGGGATGTTCATTGACGAGGGGTCCTTGCCTAAGATCAGGAAAGCTGAAGAGGCCCCATTCTATCTGTACCGGGCGCCATCATCCATGCAAGGAGCGATGAATCGCTTCGGCCAGCGCGGCGCTGATGCCGGGAACCCGGGACAATTCTTCGCGGCTGGCCTGCTTGACCCCCTGCAATCCGCCGAAGAAGCGCAGCAGCTCACGCCGGCGCTTGGGTCCGATGCCGGCGATATCTTCCAAGGCGGAGCTGCGGCGGGCCTTGTCACGGCGGTTGCGGTGTCCGGTGATGGCGAAGCGGTGGGCTTCGTCGCGCACGTGCTGGATCAGGTGCAGTGCGGGCGAGGACGCCGGCAGGTCGAGGGTGCGATCGATGGTTTCGATGAACAGGGTCTCGAGGCCGGCCTTGCGCGTGGTGCCCTTGGCCACGCCGAGCAGCAGGATGTTGCTGACTCCCAGCTCGGCAAGGACCTCGCGGGCCAGGTTGAGCTGCCCCTTGCCGCCATCCAGCAGCAGGATGTCCGGGGCGATGCCTTCCCCCTCGGCAAGACGCCGAAAGCGTCTGGTGAGTGCCTGGCGCATGGCGGCGTAGTCGTCGCCTGCGGTTTCACCCTCGATGTTGAAGCGACGGTAATCGGACTTGCGTGGACCATTGCGGTCGAATACTACGCAGGAGGCCACGGTGGCCTCGCCGTGGCTGTGGCTGATATCGAAGCATTCGAGTCGCTCGGGCGGGTCGGGGAGTTCCAGGGCGGTTTGCAAGCTGCTGAATCGCCGCTCGAGTTCGCCCTGGCTGGCCAGTCGGCTGCCGAGCTGCTGTTCGGCATTGGTTCTGGCCAGTTCCAGCCACTGGCTGCGGTGGCCACGCACCCTGTGGGTGACCCGGACGCGCCGCTCGGCGCGACTGCTCAGTGCGCTTTCCAGGATGTCGCTGTCGGGCAGTGGCAGGCTGCCGATCACCTCGCGCGGTATCTCGCGCCCCTGGCCCAGGTAGTACTGACTGACGAACTCGCCCAGCAGCTCGGCGGGATCGAGCCCCAGGCCATTGTCCGGCGCGTGATGGCGAGCGCCCAGTAGCCGCCCCTGACGAACCGCCAGTACGGAGATGCACAGTGCTCCTTCGCGTTCGGCCAGGGCAAAGACGTCGGCGTCGCCGCCTTCCGTGTCGACGAACTGGCGGTGCTGCAGCTGGCGCAGGTGCTGGATCTGGTCGCGCAGGCGGGCTGCATCCTCGAAGGCCAGATTGCGGCTGGCTGTCTCCATGGCCTCGGTCAGCTCCTGGGTGACCTGTTCGCTGCGGCCTTCGAGGCACATTACCGCGTGCTCAAGGTCGCGACGGTAATCGGCTTCACCGATATAGCCCACGCAGGGTGCGGTGCAGCGTCGGATCTGGTACTGCAGGCAGGGGCGCGTGCGATGGGCGAAGACGCTGTCCTCGCAGTTGCGTATGCGAAAGATCTTCTGCATCAACGACAGGCTTTCACGTACGGCGTTGCTGCTGGGGTAAGGGCCGAGGTAGCGGCCGTCCTCATGGCGCCGACGGGCTCGCTTGTACTCGAGCGCCGGGAACGGATGGCGGTCGGTGACGAAGACGAAGGGATAGGACTTGTCGTCGCGCAGCAGGATGTTATACGGCGGACGCAGCTCCTTGATCAGGGTCTGCTCGAGCAGCAGCGCCTCGATTTCGCTGCGCGTGACCGTCACTTGCACATCGGCGATGCGCGACACCATGGCCTGGGTCTTGGTATTGAGCGCGCCGCGGAAGTAGCTGGCCAAGCGCGCCTTCAGACGCTTGGCCTTGCCGACGTAGAGTGTTTCACCGTGCTCGTCCAGCATGCGGTAGATGCCCGGCGACTGGGTGAGGTTGGCGAGGAACTGGCGTGAATCGAAGCTCATGGTGCTAGGATACCAGACGCCCGCTCAGCTCGTGGGAGTGGTGTCGAACCCCTCTACCAGGCCGTGCTTCAGTCCCAGGTGCGTCAGCTCCACGTCGGTTTCGACACCGAGTTTCTCGAAGATTCGGTAGCGATAGGTGTTGACGGTCTTGGGGCTGAGGAACAGCCGGTCGGAGATCTCCGAGACCCGCTGACAGTTGACGATCATCATGGCGACCTGTAGCTCGCGCTGGGAAAGCTTGTCGAACGGATTTTCCTCGGAGTCGAAGCGCGACAGCACCAGACGCTGGGCGATGTCCGGGCTGATGTAGCGGTGGCCGGCAAAGACGCTGCGAATGGCTTCGACCATGTCCTCCACCTGGGTGTCCTTGCTGATGAACCCCCCGGCACCGGCTTCGAGCATGCGCTGGGCGAAGTTGTCCTCCATGAAGCCGGTCAGGGCCAGAATGCGTACGTCGGCGCTGTTGCGCATGATCTTGCGTGTAGCCTCGAGCCCGCCGATGCCCGGCATGCGCAAGTCCATCAGTACCACGTCCGGCTCGAGCGTGCGGCACAGCGTGACGGCTTCTTCGCCGCTGGCGGCTTCGCCCAGCACTTCTATGTCTTCTTCGTTCTCCAGCAGGCGAGCGAGGCTGGTACGAACCAGGTGATGGTCATCGACAATGAGCACCTTGATCAAGCTGACATTCCTCGTCATTACGGCGGCTGCCGTCAGGCAGGGGCCGCAGGCTCGTGATCGGATTCCGCGATGCTATCGAGTGAACCCACGTAGTCCTGGGCAAGCTTGCCATACTCGCCCGACAAGGGAAATTGAATGAGTATCCGCTTTCCATGGTATTTCTCAACGAAGGCCATCATCAATGTTCAGGTATTGACGGAGCTGCGTGTGGCGAGTAAGATTCGCCTCGTTCTCGCAAGGCGAGTGCACGTGGGGCCTTAGCTCAGCTGGGAGAGCGCAACACTGGCAGTGTTGAGGTCAGCGGTTCGATCCCGCTAGGCTCCACCAACAAGCTTCGACGAATCAGCCGCTTGGCGCATCGCGCCAGGCGGCTTTTTCTTGTGCCCATAAACCCCGAAAAATACCCGTAAAATTCCCTATACCCTCGACCAAGTCGAGAGGGTGCCTTGCTTCTTTCCGCTCTGCATGCGCCAGGTCTTCGTCCAGCGGGCTTCGTCGTGTTCGCCGCTGCGGCCCTTGGCGATTCGTCGGTTTCTTTCGGTATTGACTACGTTGAGGGCAGGGTGGGCCTGCGTCCCGGCATGTCCGGACGTTGTGGCTCACAGGCTTTTCGTCTTCAGGGAGGAAATGGAATGCAGCTGCGAGACTTGCGCAATTCAGTAGTCGTGCTGACAGGGGCTTCCAGCGGTATAGGTCGGGCGACGGCCTACGAGTTTGCCCGCTGTGGGGCGGCGCTGTTCCTGGCCGGGCGTGATCGTCACGCCCTTCACGATGTCGCCGAGACGTGTCATCGCCTGGGCGGTCAGGCGCGTATCGTCGTGGCCGACGTCAGCAACAGCGACGACATGTCCCGTCTGGCGGAGAGTGCCGTCGACCTGGCCGGTCGCATCGATATTTGGGTCAACAACGCTGGGGTCGGAGCACTGGGACCGTTCGAGGAGGTGCCGCTCGACGTCCACGAGCAGGTGGTGCAGACCGACTTGCTGGGCGGGTTGCGCGGTGCTCATGCGGTGCTACCACACTTCAAGCGCCAGGGCCGCGGCATCCTGATCAACAATATCTCGTTGGGTGGCTGGGCGCCGCAGCCCTATGCCGCTTCCTACAGTGCCGCCAAGTTCGGCCTGCGGGCCTTTGCCGACAGCCTGCGTGGCGAACTCCGGCAGTGGCCCGAGCTGCACGTCTGCAACGTCTATCCTTCCGTCATGGACACGCCGGGGTTCCGTGACGGTGGCAACTTTACCGGCCGTGCGATCAAACCGGTGCCCCCGGTCTACGATCCCCGGCGCACGGCGAAGGCCATCGTGGGGCTGGCCAGGCGTCCGCGCCACAGCGCCTACGTCGGCTTGCCCGCGATACTCTCGCTGCTTGCGCGCTTCGTACCAGGCTACAGCATTCTCAATGCCGCGCTGGTCGATGGCTCGGTGCGTCGTGCCAGACCAATTCCCCGCTCTTCGGGCAATCTGTTCCAGCCACCCGGGGGGGAGCGTCGGATCGACGGCGGCTATCGCTCATCGAGGCTGCGCCAGGGTGTTCTGGTAGCGGCTTCGGCCACTGCCGCCCTGATGGTGGGGCGCTGGTTGGCAGGGAAGCGCTGAAGGCGTTGCTGTTGCCGTGTGGTTGCGCTGGTGGCCACCTGTTTTCCACAATCAGTAGTGTCTCACTGGAAAAAAGGAGGTTCTTGTGAGCGATACCGATCTGGGTGCCATGGATGCTGGCCAGCTGAGAGAGCTGTTCGAGAGTGGCAAGGCGTCGCCGTTGGAAGCGACACGCGCGGCGCTGGAGCGCATCGAGCGCTTCAACGAAGCTGTCAATGCCTATGTACTGGTCGACCGGGAAGGCGCCGAAGCCGCTGCCGAGGCGTCGAGCAAGCGCTGGCAGGCAGGGCGGCCGCTGAGCGCGTTAGACGGTATTCCCGTGTCGTTGAAGGATTTGACCGAATCGATCGGTTTGCCGGCGCGCAAAGGGTCGTTGACGGTGTCGGACGCCCCCTGCGAGCAGGACTCTCCACCGGCTCGCATGCTCCGCGAGGCCGGCGCGGTGATCCTTGGCAAGACTAATACCCCGGAGTTCGGTTGGAAGGCCATTACCGACAACCGTGTCTTCGGCGCCACCGCCAATCCGTGGGATACGCGACTGACGCCGGGTGGCTCTTCCGGGGGGGCCGCTGTCGCTGCGGCGCTCAACATGGGTGTGCTGCACCAGGGCGGCGATTCGGGTGGCTCGATCCGCATACCCGCCTCGTTTACCGGCGTGTTCGGCTTCAAGCCCACCTTCGGCTGGGTACCGGAGTGGCCTCGGTCCAAAGAGCCGACGCTCTCCCACCTTGGACCGCTGACGCGAACCGTGGCCGATGCGGTGCGCATGCTGAACGTGATGGGGCGCTACGATTATCGTGATCCCTACGCCCTGCGCGGTCAGCCTGCCGATTGGGGGGAGGAGCTGGGTCAGGATATCGAGGGCATGCGCATCGCCTTTTCGCCTACCTTGGGCTACGCCCGGGTGGAACCGGAGGTCGCCGAGTGTGTACGTCAGGCCGCCCATCGTCTGGAAGCGCTGGGGGCTGTGGTGGAGGAGGTCGATCCCGGCTTCGAATTGCCTATCCGCATCTTCAATACTCTTTGGTTCACCGCTTCGCTTGCCGTCTATCGCGAGCACAGTGAACGCCAGCGACGGCTGCTGGACAGTGGCCTGGTGTCGGATGCGAAGCGGGCGGAGCGGCTCAGTGCACTTGACATGTTCTATGCGCTCAGGGACCGGGCGCGGCTGACGGAGGGGCTCGAGCACTTCAACCAGCGCTATCACCTGGTGATGACACCTTCGGTGGCAGTGCGCCCCTTCCCCCTTCATCACGATGTGCCGCCGGGCAGTGGCATGCGCGACTGGGCGGAGTGGGCGCCGTTTTCCTATCCCTTCAATCTCAGCCAGCAGCCGGCCGCTTCCATTCCCTGCGGCTTCACGCCGGATGGTCTGCCGGTCGGTTTCCAGTTGGCCGGTGGCAAGCATGACGACGCACGCGTGCTGCGCGTCAGCCAGGCTTACCTGGCGGCCTACCCACCCACCTTTCCCGAGCGGCCGAAGCAGGTGTGAGAGCGATCCGAGGAGTGACGTGTCACTCCTCGGGAGGCTGGTGTTCGGTGAGCCATGCTGACAACGCTTTGGCGCTCATGGCGGGGCAGTACAGGTCGCCCTGGACCAGGCGAGCGGAGGTGGCTTCCATGTCGGTCGCTACCGTTTCGTCATCGACGCCGACGATCACAGGCTCAATGCCGAGGGAGTTGAGCATGCGGCATGATGCCTCGACCAAGCGTCTTCCATCGCGATGCGCGCGTGCCAGCCGTGCGTCGACGGTCGCTTTGTGAAAGGGCAGCCGCGACAGCCAGGCAATATCCACCGGGGTGCTGCCGAGCTCCTCGACGGCAAGGCGAATGCCGAGCTGTTCGAGCCGCTTGAGCATGTGGGTGGCCATGTCCAGGTCGTTGCCCAGCCCCTGGGCGGGCACCTTGAGGGTCAGCCAATCGAATGACGTCGTGTCCAGATGCCTCAGGAAATGGTCCAGGGGACGACTATCGAAGGTGTCCTGCGCCAGGTGTGCCTCGCACAGGTGCAGAGAGATCGGTAGTTGGGCCAAGGGCGAGGCATCGTCGCTCCACTGGCGATGATCGGCGATGACCGCCTGGATCATCCAGCGGTTGAGGCGAACGCCGAGCCCCAGCCGTGCAATCACGTCGAGGTAATGGTTTGGTGATTGTTGCCAGCGTTCGGGATGCTTCCAGTGCAGCATGGCTTCCAGGCCGGTACAGCGCAGCGAGTTGCGATCGAACTCGGGCTGGTAGTGCAGCGCGAAATGCCGGTCCGGCAGGTGGATGGCTTCGTTCAACTGACTCTCGAGCCGGTACTTCTCTTTCAGGCGTGAGGTCAGGCGGTGGTCGACGAAGGCCAGTCGCCCGGGTCCCTTCTTGCGAGCCATGAACATGGCGCTACGCGCAGCCTGGATCAGTGTCTCGACATCCTCTGCATCGCCAGGGTACAGCGCTACGCCGATCGAAGAGGTCAGCAGCAGGTATCGATCCTCGCTGGTGAAAGGTGGCTCCAGGGCCTCCTGCAGTCGCTCCGCCACGACCTGGGCTGCCTCGGCGGTACCGTCCTTCTCCAGTAGCACCACGAATTGGTCGCTGCCGAGTCGGGCTAGGGTGTCCTTGCTGCGTACCTCTTGCTGCAGCCGTCGGGCGATCTCGCCCAGTATGCGGTCCCCTTCGATATGCCCCACCGCATCATTGATCGCCTTGAAGCGGTCGATATCGATGAATAGCAGGGCGAGCGTAGTGTCGACACGCTCCGCCTGGGCCAGAGCGTGGTCGAGGCGATCCCGTAGCAGCAACCAGTTGGGCAGACCGGTCATCGGGTCGATGTGTATCCAGTGGTGATCGTCCAGCAGCTCGCCACTCGGCGTAGTGAGGCGCACGAAAGAGTAGAGGCGGCCGCGCGGGTTGCTTCGTTCGTCTAGCAGAGTGTCGACCAGCATCAGAACCGGTACCGACTCGCCGTCGCTCTGACGGCACAGTACTTCCTGTTGCCAGGAGAGTGCCGTGGCCTGGGCGCTGTCTCCCGAGGTGGGGAGGCGCGAAAATGGGCGCAGGGAAACGAAAAAATGCTCGATCGGCCAGCCGGTCGTCTCTGCTCTGTCGCTGCCGGCGATACGGCAGAAGGCGTCGTTGACCATCGTGATGCGCCCGTCGGCATCGGTGATGACCATGCCGGTCTGGCTCTGCTCGAAGGCATCCTTCACCAGCCGGGCGGGGTGCTGGGCTAAGGGCTTGGCCTGTTTGCCCGGTGGGCGGTTACCGTGATGGTTCATTTATGTGTTGTCACCAATGTGTTCCTGCTTTGGAGTTATATCGTCCTCATGGGACTGAACTTGAGGGCGTGAGGCCTTCCGTTGAGAGGGAAAATGCGTCATTGGGTAACATTGTTCGATCTTCCCTCAAGGCTCAAGTTCGCTTTGGATGTGCCGATAAGAGAGAAATAGAAATCTGCTTCCCAATACGCGGGGCTGCCAGGGGAAGGCGGCACAACCTGTCTGATCGGCACGGCAGGCGCCATCCACCTTGACTGAGGACATATACTTGCACGTACCGGCGCGTATCGGGGTTCTGGCTCGCTCGATCTGCTCGCTACAGGGGCGTCTGCTGGCGGGCCTGGCCATGACCTGGCTGGTCATCGTTGGTCTGGTTCTGCTGCTGGCCTGGCAGTTCGGCAAGGGGCTCGTCGACGATGCCAATCTGGCGCATCTGCGTTACGAATCGCAGCTGATTGCCAACGATCTCTCCGAGGAGGTCGAGCGCAGGCTGCGTGCCTTGGAGCGGCTCGAGCAGGGGTTGCGTAATGTAGCGGCAAACGAGGTGCCGGCACGGCTGGAGAACGCCCAGGTATTGCTGGAATGGTTCGAGGGGCTGATGGTCGCCGATGCCGATGGGCGTGTCGTGGCCGATTGGCCCATCGTGCCGGGTCGCTCAGGGCTGGAAACCGCAACGACGGAGTATTTCCGCATGCTGCGCCATTCGCCCTGGCCCTATGTGAGTCAGCCGTTCACCGGCCGGGCCAGCGGTGACTCTCTGGTGTTGATGCTGGTACCTCGCTTCGACGAACAAGGCGCCTTCAATGGCGTGGTAGGGGGGATGATCAACCTCACCCATGGTGGTCTTTTTCGCCGCCTCGAGGAGATTCGGCTGGGCGATGCCGGCTATGTATCGGTCTTCACTGCCGCCGGTGAAGCGCTTTTTCATCCCCGTCGCGTCCGGGCATCGGCGTCTGGTCGGTCATTGGCGAGCGACACCGACACTTTGCAGAAGGCGCTGGATGGCTGGCAGGGGGAAGCCATTGGGTCGAGCGGGGAGGGCATTGCGATGCTGATGGCCTATCGCCAGATTTGGCCGGCAAACTGGATCGTCAAGGTAGCCATTCCTCAAGCCCAGGTTCAAGAGCCGCTGGGCGACTTTCTGGCACGCTTGTGGTGGGCCTGGCTGGTTCTAGCCATCTTGATGCTGATTACCATGCGCTGGTTGGTTAGGCGGCTGCTAAGGCCCCTGCATCGTCTGGAGCGGCAGATTGCGCAGGTCGGCGCGGGAGAGCGGCGCTATCTCGAGCTCTCGACCAGCATGCACGAGCTGCGCCAAGTGGCCGGCAGCTTCAACCGTCTGGAGCATGAGCGGCTTGCAGCCCTGGAGCATCTGCGCGATCGTCAGGCTTTTCTCGATGCCGTACTCGGCTCGACGCCCATCGGCATGTTCGTGGCGGACCTGGAAGGGCGTCTCAATTATCTGAACCCGGCGCTGCTCGAGCTGCTTGGCCTCGAAGAGACGCATGAAGCTCGCGACTGGTGGGAGCGAATCCACCCCGATGACCGTCGTGGCACCGAGGACATGTGGCGCTACACCTTGACCACCGGCAGCGACTTCGTACGCCAGCTGCGCTTCCTGCACCCCGACGGTGTGACGCTGTGGGTCGAGGTTCACGCCAGCCAGGTGCTGGGCAATGATCAGCCGCTGGGCTTCGTGGGCATGGCCAAGGACATTACCGAACGGCGGCAGCAGGAGGCGCTGCAACGCTGGGAGGCTGAGCACGATCCGCTGACGGGGCTGCTCAATCGGCGCGGGTTCGAACGGCGTCTGGAAGAGGCGCTGGCCGAGTACTCCAAGACTGGCACCCCCTCCGTGCTGATCCTGTTCGATCTCGACCACTTCAAGCCGATCAATGACGAAGGCGGTCACGCCCTGGGTGACGAGATGCTGCGGCGCGTCGCTCAAGTGGTGGCGTGGGAGGTGCGGCGCAGCGACCATGTGGCCCGCCAGGGTGGGGATGAGTTTGCCGTGCTGTTACCCAGCTGTACGCTCAAGCAGGCGGGAGAAATCGCCGAATCGCTGCGGCGCGCCGTTTCCGAGGTCACCGTCAGCAACGCCGGCAAGACCTACAGCATCACGTTGAGTATGGGGGTCACGTCACTTCGGGAGGGCGATGACTCTATCGAGTCCGTATTCGCGCGAGCCGATCAGGCCAGCTACCAGGCCAAGGCCGACGGTCGCAACTCCGTGGTAGTCACCGCCTCGGACGACGATCTGATCGATAGCCTGTGGTGAAGGGGCCTGTAGTATGGGGAGGCTGTGGTGATGTGCAGGCATGACGCCCGTATGCAGCATGTGGGCGGTTTCACGGACGGACGGGATCTAAGGGCAAGTAAATTGCGAAGACGAAAAGGTCGCCGCTACTGGCGTATCAGACCGAGGCGTTGATGCGCCCTGTCTGTGCCGCGACACGACCGCTGGCGCGGTACACGGTCTTCTCTGCGGCCTGATGAATGAAATCGAGCAGGCGTGTGTTCTGCTCCATGCGCAAGGTAACGAGCTCGCCGTTCAGCGTATTGAGGCGCTGAGCTTCGCGGGTCATTTCCAGCGTCTGCATCCAAGACTCTTCGCAGCCTGCATCCAGCGCTGCCTGATGGGCGCCCGCGGCACCATCGGCATAGCCCAGACGGTGCTGAACGCCTTGGCGTAGCTTTTCGCTCGCTTCCAGGCGGGCCAGCAGCGCTTGCTTGCGCTGGGCAACTTCGGCGAGGGTCTCGCTTTCGATATTGGCGCTGGCCAGCAGTGCTCGTTCGCGCATGAGCAGTTCGGTGAACTCGCTCAGACGCTGCTGCTGTTCCATCAGAAGCTTGGCCAGACTCATGCCTTGCGACTCTCGGCAGACAAGGATTCGATCAGCGAATCGGCTATGCGCTCGGCACGGATCTCCAGACGTCCCTCGCGGATGGCTTCGCGAATTTCCTCGACACGCGCCTTGTCGATATCGCGGGAGGCATCGGTAGCCTTCTGACTCAGATGCGTGGCAGCCGAAGGACCGGGGTCCTGCTGCCCCGAGGGGGTAGCGCCCTTGACCGGTTGAGCTTCCTCGCGCGGTTGTGTCTGGGTCGGGCGAGTCAGGGGGTTCTGGTTGTTGATCTTCACGTTAATGGCCTCATGACCGAATGCTTTTACCTGCTATCGGCAGGGCGAGGGATAACTTTAGCCTAATTTTTCGGCACGAGTTTCCCGGGCGAAGCTGCCCATACCCGTTCGGGAGCTCGAGGTGCGACGGCCCATGTCAGAAGTCTACGACAAGGGTGCCTTCTCCGACCACCTCGGCAGTCATGATCTCGCGGTTGTCGAAACGAACCCGAATACGATCGCCAAGCGCGCCAGGCTCCAGTGCTTGCCCCTCGCGGGCGATGCGAAACCCGCTTCCCCGGGCCTCGATCACCACCCGCTGATTTCTCTCCACCAGCGGCAGGCTGCGGAACTGATGCTCCAGCAGCGGCTGCCTTGGGCTGAGCGCCCGCGTTGCCACTTGCCCGACGATCCGATCGATCTCGAGCAGGGTACGGTTCGGTAGTTCGGCCAGATTCCCCGACTGCATGACCAGATGCTCACGCCGCACCGTCTCTCCGGCAGAGAGGGGGGTGTCGAGCACTGGGTATTCGCCGATCACGCCGACTTCAGCCTGCAGGTAGCGCACCTGGCGGCCATCGTCGCCGCAGCGTACGCCGACGGAAATGCGGCCCAGCGGCACTTCGCCGGGGCGTGTCAGGAAGGGGGCGGGCGATTCGCAGGTGGGTAGCCGTGCGGAAGGAGGGCGTAGCTCGATGATGAGTTCATCGCCCAGCGCGCTGGCCTGCTCGTGGAGAAAGCCGTGCACGGCTTGCAGCAGTTCGCCGTCGTCGGCCGAAGCGGCCGGCAGCGACAGCAGGGCGGCCAGCAGTGTCGGTAGCAGCAGGACTAAGCGGGTAAGGCGCATAAGGCGGGGCCATCCAGCATGGGTAATGGCAGGATTCTAGCTGGCCCCGATGGGCTGAAACAGCGGAAATGAGCGAGGAAAAGGGGCCTGTTTCTGCCATTGATGTGACAAGCGTGTCGTTACTCTTCAACCTCAAGAAGTTCCGTATGTCTTCAATCAGGATTTCGCACGGGGAGCGCCGGCATGATCGACCAGCTCGAGGCCGCCTTTAATTACCACCAGCAGGCGCTGGGGCTACGCCAGCAGCGCCACCAGGTGCTGGCGAGCAACATCGCCAACGCCGATACACCCAACTACAAGGCCCGCGACTTCGACTTCGCCAGCGAACTCAAGAAGGCGGTCGAGCAGGGGCGTACGTCCAGCGGTGGACTCTCGCTGGCGCGTACCTCCGAGCGCCATCTGGCGGGGCAAGGCATGCCGGCGTCCAGGCAGGAGCTGCTCTACCGCATACCCGACCAGCCCAGTCTGGACGGCAACACCGTGGACATGGATCGCGAGCGTACCCAGTTCGCCGACAACGCGGTGCGCTACCAGGCGGCACTGACCATCATGAACAGCCGGATCCAGGGGCTGAAGAACGCCATGCAGCCGGAATAACAGGCCGGATCAAAGGAAGAGAGATCTTACCATGTCGATGTTTTCCGTGTTCGATATCGCCGGCTCGGCCATGAGCGCCCAGTCCCAGCGCATGAACGTCACCGCCAGCAACCTGGCCAATGCCGACAGCGTGGCCGGCCCCGACGGTCAGGCCTATCGTGCCAAGCAGGTGCTGTTCGAGTCGCGCCTGGGGGGGCACGGCATCGGCGGTGTTGGCGTGCGTGAAGTGGTCGAGGACCCTTCGCCCATGCGGATGGAGTATCGCCCCGAACATCCGCTGGCCAACGAAGAGGGCTACGTGACGATGCCCAACGTCGAGCCGGTCCATGAAATGGTCAACATGATTTCGGCCTCGCGCTCCTACCAGGCCAATGTGGAAGTGATGAACACGAGCAAGCAGATGATGCTCAAGACACTGACTCTGGGTGAGGGCTGATCGACATGTCGAACACTATCGATGCCAACGTCGTCTCGCGCTTGAATCAGGGTGGGCCCTCCTCTCGCGACGCCAGCCAGTCGGCCGAGCTGCGCAACAACTTCATGACCCTGCTGATCGCCCAGATGCAGCACCAGGATCCGCTCAATCCCATGGACAACCATGAGATGACCACGCAGCTGGCACAGATCAATACGGTCAGCGGCATCGAGGATCTCAACAAGACCTTGAAGGGCATCACAGAGCAGATGAACGCCGGCCAGATGCTGCAGGCCACTGCGCTGATCGGCCAGGGCGTGCTGGTGCCGGGCGATCGTCTGTTGCTAGAGCATGGCGAGGAGGGTGAGCTGCACACCACCCCGTTCGGCATCGAGCTGCCCCAGTCGGCCGACAACGTGAGTGTGGTGATCACCAGTGCCAGTGGCCAAGTGATCAACCGCTACGACATCGGGCCGGTCAAGGCGGGGGTCGAGTCGTTCACCTGGGACGGCCGTACCAGTGAGGGCGAGGCAGCCGCCTCGGGTTCTTACAGAGTGCGCGTCGAAGCCACCAGCGACGGCAAGGCGATCAACGCCAGCACCCTTAACTACGCCGTGGTCGGCGGTGTGACGCCGCCGGACAAGAACGGTGGTGTGAAGCTCGACCTGGGCGCCATCTATGGCCAGGTCGGGCTCGATCAGATCAAGCAGATTCTTTGAATCGTGATTCAATAACACAGCATAAAGGAAGTGCTGAACGAATAGCCGAGCGGGATGTAGCGCAAGGCGCACGGAGCACAGGAACCGGAGCATATGGGGTATATGTGAGGATTCCGAGCACCGCGCAACGCAGCGATTCGCTCGCGCAGGCATTCGTGCAGTGCTTACTAATAGAACCGCGCATAGCGGCACATTCAGCCGGTAAGCAGAGGAACGAAACATGAGTTTTTCACAAGCACTGAGTGGTTTGAACGCCCAGTCCCAAAGGTTGGGTACTATCGGCAACAACATCGCCAACTCTCAGACCGTGGGCTTCAAGGGCTCCAACGTCCAGTTCTCCGATGTCTTTGCCAACTCCAAAGTGGGTTTGGGCACCAGGGTGTCGTCGGTGCTGCAGAACTTTGGCGAAGGCAACATCGAGTCCACCAACCGTGGCCTTGATCTGGCAATAGCTGGCGAAGGGTTCTTCCGCTATATGGATGCCAGCGGCGAGGTTGTCTACTCGCGTAACGGCCAGCTCACCATGAGGTCCAATGGTGATCTGATCAATGCCCAGGGTTACCAAATCATGGGTTATGGCCTGAATGCCCAAGGACAAGTGCAGGTAGGTGGCCAACCGGTGCCCTTGAACGTGGCAGCCGATGAAATGGCGGCAAGAGCGACCGGCAGCGTGTCATCAATTCTCAATCTCGATGCCCGAAAGGTGGCTGGAGAGGATGCGAGTCAGGTGGAAGTGATCACTGACATGAGTGATCCGGACAATCCTGCTAATCGCCAAGAGCTCAACTATCACTACTCGAACAACTTCACCATTTACGACTCGCTCGGTAATCCGCGTAACATCACTGTCTACTACGAGAAGGTGGGAGCCAACTCGTGGAATGCCAAAGTAGCGATGGATGGCTATTACGACGAAGCCAATGACTTCAGCATTAATTTCAACGCGAATGGCGCCATTAGCCAGATATTTGACAACAACGGCGATGCAATTGCCACCAATGCCCTGAGGCTGGAGTTCGCAAGCGACGACACGACCCCTCTCGGTGGCGCTCCGGTCCCCCTTGACTTCCAGTTCAACTTGGCAGGTACCACTCAGTTCGGTAATACCTCGACTAGCAGTCAGCTGGTTCAGGACGGCTATACCTCGGGCAGCTTCGTCGGTATCACCATCCAGGAGGACGGTACCGTCATGCGCAACTACTCAAACGAGCAGTCGCGCCCCGCCGGCCAGATTGCCTTGGTCAGCTTCCGTAATCCCGAGGGTCTGGTGCCGGCTGGTGACAACGTATGGCGCGCTTCCAACGAATCCGGCCAGGAGCTGGTTGGCGCTCCTGGAAGCGGCCTTCTGGGCAGCATCGTTTCCGGTGCGGTGGAGACTTCCAACGTCGACATGGCCCGTGAGCTGGTCAACATGATCGTGGCGCAGCGGGCCTATCAAGCCAACTCGCAGACCATCAAGACCCAGGACGAGCTCCTGCAAACCGCCATCAACCTGCGCTAAACGCTTTGATGCCAAGCGCCAAGGGAGCCTGAGTCATGGACCGCATCCTTTATACCGCCATGAGCGGGGCCAAGCAGACCATGGATCAGCAGGCGGTGGTCAGCCACAACCTGGCCAACGTCTCGACCAGCGGCTTTCGCGCCCAGCTGCATGCCATGCGTGCAGTGCCGGTGCAGGGCGAAGCAGCACTGCCGACCCGCGTGTCGGTAGCTGCCACCACCCCGGGCAGCGACTTCAGCCCGGGCCCCATCACCCGCACAGGGCGCGAACTGGACGTGGCCCTTGAGGCCAACTCCTGGCTCGCCGTGCAGGCGGACGACGGCAGTGAGGCCTATACCCGCCGCGGCGACCTCCAGGTGGATGGCGATGGCCTGGTCACCGTAGTGGGGCGCCCCGTGATCGGCGAGGGCGGCCCCATCATCGTGCCGCTGGGTTCGAGCGTCACCATCGGCGCCGACGGTACCCTCAGCGCCATCGGCGAAGGCGAGGGCCCCGAAGCCCTGGTCGACGTGGGCAGGCTCAAGCTGGTCACGCCGGAGCAAGCACTGCTGCGTGGTGACGACGGCCTGTTTCGTATGCCGCCCAACGCTGAGGGTGAGGTAGTGGTGCTGGAGGCCGACGACGATGCGCGTCTTGCCAGCGGTGCGCTGGAAGGCAGCAACGTCAGTGCGGTGGAGGCCATGGTTGCCATGATCGACGTGGCCCGGCGCTACGAGATGCAGATGAAGGTTATCAGCACCGCCGACGAAAACGCCCAGCGGGCCAACAATTTGCTTTCCATCCAAGGCTGACGGCTCCGAGCGAGCCGAGGTCCGTAGGGTCGAGGAAAAAGAAACATGATCAAGTCACTGTGGACGGCCAAGACCGGCCTGGAATCCCAGCAGGTCAAGCTGGATGTCATCTCCAACAACCTGGCCAACGTCAGCACCAACGGCTTCAAGCGCTCGCGGGCGGTATTCGAGGATCTGCTGTATCAGAACCTGCGTCAGCCCGGTGCTCAGAATGACGTGCAGAATCGCTTGCCCTCGGGCATGCAGGTGGGTACCGGGGTGCGCCCGGTTGCGACCGAGCGTCTGCATACCCAGGGCGGTCTCGAACAGACCGACAATTCGCGGGACCTGGCGATCAGCGGCAACGGTTTCTTCCAGGTCCTGATGCCGGATGGTTCCACCGCCTATACCCGCGATGGCAGCTTTCAGCTCAACGAGAACGGCCAGATGGTAACGGCCAACGGCTATCCGCTGGAGCCGGCCATCATCATTCCCGAAAACGCTCTGTCGATCTCCATCGGCGAGGACGGCATCGTCTCGGTGACTCAGCCGGGCGTGAACCAGGCGCTCGAAGTGGGCCAGATCACCGTTTCCACTTTCGTCAATGCGACCGGTCTCGAGAGCATCGGGGGCAATCTTTACCTGGAAACCACTTCGTCCGGTCCGCGGAACGAAACCATGCCGGGAATGAACGGTGCCGGCAGGCTGTTCCAGGGCTACGTGGAAACCTCCAACGTCAACGTGGTGGAGGAAATGGTCAGCATGATCCAGACCCAGCGTGCCTATGAAATCAACAGCCGAGCGGTGCAGACCAGCGACGAGATGTTGGCGCGCCTGAGCCAGCTCTGATCCTGTATCAATGAAAGACCCTGGCGCGGAACGCACTGCCGGAAGCGAGAGACAATGAAAGTGATGGGAAGATCGGCCGCACGTGTGGCCATCGCGGCGGTAGCCATGGCGGTGTTGGCACTGGGTGGTTGTGCTCAGGTGCCTCGCGCCTCGGTGGTCGGCGAGCAGGAGCAGATATTTATCACCGAGCCACCGCCTCGGGCGGCCAACGGCTCCATCTACCAGGCTCAGCGTGGCTCGCAGCCGCTGTTCGAGGATCGCCGTCCGCGCATGGTGGGCGATATTCTCACTATCGTACTGGACGAGCAGGTCAGCGCCAGCAAGAACTCGCAGTCCAACATGAGTCGCAACGGTTCGGCGGAGCTCGACATTTCAGCCCTGCCCGATGTGCTGGAACGGCTGGCCGCGCAGGGTATCGATCTTTCCGGCAGCATGTCTGGCACCAGCGCCTTCAACGGTGGTGGCGGCTCCCAGGCCAGCAACAGCATGACCGGCACCATCACCGTGTCGGTGCTCGAGGTGATGCACAACGGCAATCTGCGAGTGCGCGGCGAGAAGCAGATCGCCATCAATCAGGGCGTGGAGTTCATCCGTTTCTCCGGCGTGGTCAATCCGCGCACCATCACCGGCCAGAATACCGTACCTTCCACGTCCGTGGCCGATGCGCGAATCGAGTACGTGGGCAACGGCTATATCAGTGAAGCGCAACATATGGGTTGGCTGCAGCGCTTCTTCCTCAATATTTCGCCTTTCTGATCGGGCGAGGCGACCATGACCGACTTCACGATGTTTAAGCCAAACCGCGCCGCTTCGGCGGCGGCGAAGCTAATACTTCTGGCCTTGCTGTGTCTGCTGGCGCTGCCGGCCCAGGCCGAACGCATCCGCGAAATCGCCAATTTTGCCGGCGTTCGCGACAACGTGCTGGTCGGCTATGGTCTGGTGGTCGGGCTGGATGGCACCGGCGATCAGACCATGCAGGCACCGTTTACCGGGCAGAGCCTCACCAACATGCTGTCGCAGCTCGGTATCACCGTGCCGCCGGGCACCAACATGCAGCTGCGCAACGTGGCCGCAGTGATGGTAACCGCCGACCTGCCGCCTTTCTCGCGTCCAGGGCAGCGCCTCGACATCAATGTGTCTTCCATCGGTAACGCGCGCAGCCTGCGTGGCGGTACTCTGCTGATGACGCCCCTCAAGGGTGCTGACGGCGATACCTACGCCATCGCTCAAGGTAACCTGCTGGTGGGTGGTGCCGGAGCCCAGGCGGGTGGTGCTCAGGTCCAGGTCAATCAGCTGGCTGGTGGGCGAATTCCCGGTGGGGCAATGGTCGAGCGCGAAGTGCCATTGGATCTGGGCGCCAATGCCGGACTCCTAGAGCTCGAGCTCAAGCAGGCGGATTTTGGCACCGCACAGCGGGTGGTCAATGCCATCAACAACGAGTTCGGTCGCCCGGTGGCCGCAGCGCGTGATGGTCGCGTCATCGCCTTGGACGGACCCACCAACCCCAACTCCCGAGTCAACTTCATGGCTCAGGTGGAGAATATTCGGGTTACGCCGATGGAGGCGCCGGCCAAGGTGATCTTCAATGCCCGTACCGGCTCGGTAGTGATGAATAGCGCCGTGACCTTGCGCCGTGCCGCCGTGGCCCACGGCAATCTGTCGATCGTCATCGATACCCGCTTCCTGGTCAGCCAGCCGGCGCCGTTCGGTCAAGGTGAGACCGTGGTCGTGCCCGATACCGAGATCGAGTTGCAGGAGCAGGACGCCTATCTGCGTGTGGTGGAAGGGGCCGATCTGGTCGATGTGGTCAATGCTCTCAACGCCCTCGGCGCCACGCCCAGCGACCTCATGGCGATTCTCGAAGCGCTCAAGGCGGCAGGCTCGCTGCGCGCCGACCTGGAGATCATCTGATGAGTATCCAGGACATGGGTGGCCAGTTCGCCCTCGACGTGCAGGGGCTCGAGCGGCTCAAGCACACCGCGAGGAATGACGAAGCGGCGGGATTGCGCGGTGCCGCGCAGCAGTTCGAGGCGCTGTTCCTGCAGATGATGCTCAAGAGCATGCGCGACACCATCCCGTCGGGTGGGCTGCTCGACAGTCAGCAGACCGAGTTCTACCAATCGATGATGGATCAGCAGTGGGCTCAGACCATGGCCGGCCGCGGCATAGGCCTGGCCGATCACCTCGTGGCACAGCTGGAAAGCCAACTGGGAATTTCCTCCCCCCGCTCCGGCGTGGCGGATCGTGAACTGAGTGAACTCATCGCCGGTATTCCGCGTGGCACGCCCCGCGTCCTCCAGGATGCTCTGCAGCCCGCGGCAGAGGGTGAAGAGCGTCTGCCCGAACGGGCAGCCAACAATTCGGTGCGTGAAGCGGATCAGGTCACGATGCCGGCCAGCTTCCTCGAGGAACTGGAGACCGTGCGCGGGGGCTTCATGGCGGCGCTGGATGCCAGGCTGCCGGCTTCCGCTCAGGCGCCCGTGCCGCCGACAGGTAGCCAGTCTGCGGCGAGAGCAAGTACCCGCTCTGGTTCGGCAAGCCAGGGGCAGGAGCATGTGCAACGTTTCATGGAGCGACTCTCGGCTCCTGCGCAAGCCGCCAGCCGCAAGACCGGTGTGCCGGCTGAGCTGATTCTGGCCCAGGCGGCACTGGAAACCGGCTGGGGGCGCCACGAGATTGCCACGGCCGATGGTCGTAACAGCTACAACCTTTTCGGTATCAAGGCTGGCAGCAGTTGGAAAGGGCGTACTACCGACATCGTGACCCATGAATACATCAACGGTCAGCGTACCCGGGTCGTCGATAGCTTCCGCGTCTACAACTCGTTCGAGGAAGCCTTCACCGATTACGCACGTCTGATCGGCAACAACCCGCGCTATGCAGCGGTAACCACGGCGGGCAGTGCCGAACAGGCCGCCCGTGCACTGCAGGCGGGCGGCTATGCCACCGACCCGGCCTACGCCGACAAGCTGATCGCGGTAATGAACAGCATGGGGCCGATGCGGCAGCGGGATTCGCTGGTCTTTTTCAGCTACTGATCCCTAAAGTCACGACGATTCAGGCCGATATAAAGGGCATTGGCGAAAGGAAACGACACCATGAGCACCATTTTTTCCATCGGCCTGAGCGGTCTGAATGCCGCCCAGAACGCGCTGAACACCACCAGCAACAACATCAGCAACGTCTACACGCCCGGCTACAATCGTGAACTGACGATTCTCGGCCAGAGCCGTGCCGATGCCGGCGTGCAGGTCAATGCCATCCAGCGCCAGTTCAATCAGTACGTGGCCAACCAGCTCAACGCAGCGACCAGTGCATCGAGTGCATTGAAGACCTACGAAAATCAAATCAGCCAGATCGACAATCTTCTGGCCGATCGCGAGGCGGGCCTGGCGCCGTTGATGCAGAGTTTCTTTTCCTCCCTCGAGGATCTCGCCGGTGCCCCCTCCGACCCGGCGGCCCGCCAGGGCCTGCTGGGTACTGCCAATACCCTGACTGCCCAGTTCCGCGCCTTCGACGGCTATCTGCAGGACATGCAGGAAGGTATCAACGGTCAGATCAAGGACGAAGTCACCCAGATCAACAACATGACCGAGCAGCTGGCAACGCTCAATCGCGAGATCGCCCTGGCTCGGGCACGCAGCGGCGAGGCCCCCAACAGCCTGCTCAATCAGCGCGACCAGCTGGTTGCCGAACTCAGCGAGCGCATGGATATCCGTCTGGAGATCCAGGACGGTAAGAGCTACAACATCAGCCTGCCCAACGGGCAGCCGCTGGTGTCCGGCACCAACCACTATCGCCTGGAAGCGATGGATGCCCCCAACGATCCGCAGCGTACCGTGCTTGGCTATCGCGATTCCGGCGGCAACCTGGTGGCGCTGGGAGAGAACACCATCAAGGGGGGGACACTGGGCGGACTGATGACCTTCCGTGCCGAGACCCTGGACAAGACCCAGAATCAGATCGGTCAGCTTGCCGTATCGCTGGCGGTAGGTTTCAACGAGCAGCATCGCCTGGGTCAGGATCTCGATGGTAACCAGGGCGGTGATTTCTTCAGCATCGGCCAGCCCCGCGCATACTCCTTTCCGCGCAATACCGGTGGCGTGGAAGTGACGGCGGCCAGCTTCGATGCGGCGAACATCGACAAGCTGCGCGCCACGGATTACACCATTCGCTTTCAGGACGGAGAGCCGCAGATTACCCGTAAGGATAACGGCCAAGCGGTACCGGCAGATGAAATCAACTGGGATGCCGATACTTCGACGCTCAGCTTTGGCGGCATCACCCTGGAGTTCAGCGGAACCCCGAACGACGGTAACCGTTACGAAGTGCAACCGGTGCGTCGCGCTGCGGCGAATCTCGACTCCCAGATCGCCGACCTGGACAAGATCGCCGCCGGCAGTTTCGTTTCCGCCACCAGCGACATGATTTCCGGCCAAGTCCGTGCCGATGCAGGAGCGCTCGGCGGCCTGGCTGATGGGGGAAGCTATGCCATCACACTGGATAGCGCTGGAGTGTTGACCTTCGGCTCGGCGGTAGGTCAGGAAATGCCTGCTACCGTTCTGGTCGACGGCGAAGAGCGAACCGTTAACCCAGACGGCACGATTGATGGCGACCCCTTGACCGCCGGTGCGACACTCACGGTGGATGGGGTGAGCTTCAAGGTGACGTTGCCCAGTGCTGAGCAGGGGGAGTTTACGCTCGATCTGGGCATCGCCGCTTCCGGCACCGGCGACAACCGTAACGCCCTGGCGATGCAGAACCTGCAGAGCCAGGCCCTGGTAGGTGGCCGTGCGTCCCTAAGCCAGGCATACGGCGGCATGGTTAGCGATGTGGGTAACCGGACTAACATCGTCAAGGTAAATCTCGATGCACGCCAGGGCTTGACCGACCAGCTCAAGGCAGTGCAACAGTCCGAGTCGGGGGTCAACCTGGACGAAGAAGCGGCCAACCTGATTCGCTACCAGCAGTTCTACATGGCCAATGCCCGGGTCATCGATACCGCTTCCACGCTGTTCGATACCATTCTCGGCTTGCGTAACTGATCTTCGGGGAGTCCACAAAGATGCGTATCAGCACTGTGACCATGTTCGATCAGAGCGTGGCATCCATGAATCGTCAGCAGAGCGACTTTCTCAAGGTCGGCCAGCAGATCGCCAGTGGCCGGCGGGTCGTCAACCCCTCCGACGACCCCCAAGCGGCGTCTCGGGCAGTCGGGGTGTCCCAGGCCAAGGCCGTGACCCAGCAGTTTGCCGATGCTCGTGTGTCGGCGCGTAACTCGCTGGCTCAGGCCGAGAGCGTGCTCAACAGCACGGCCGATGCCATTACCAGCGCCAAGACATTGCTGGTCCAGGCAGCAAGCGACACCCTGAGCGACGTCGACCGCCAGTCGGTGGCCTCCGAACTGCGCGGCATCTACGAGACCCTGATCGGCCAGGCCAATGCCACCGACGGCAACGGTCGCTATCTGTTTGGTGGCTACCAGGACAACTCACCGCCCTTCGCCCGCACCAGTGGGGATGGCATCTCTGGTGTCAACTATGTCGGAGACGAGAACACCCGCGAGCAGCGGATCGATGCCTCGCGCCTGATGCCGGTGGCCGACAACGGAAAGACCATCTTCCAGAGCGTGCCTTCGGGAGCCGGCTATGTGGCGAGAGCGGAGCGAGAGTCGCCTGGCGAAACGAGTATTGGTACTCAGCAAGGCTTCGTACGCAATGAAGGTTCGGTTGCATTCACCAGCGGGCCGAACCGCGTCGACCCGAATGCTGAGCACTTCGGCAAGCCGTTCGAATTGGAATTTTCTACCGACACGGATGGCAACCCGTTATTTTCCGTCAGTGTCGTTGAGGCCGACGGTACCCGAACCCCCATTGTCGCTGACGAGTCTTATGAATCGGGCAAGGCCGTCGTTTTTGGTGGCGTCAGCATCACTTTGGAGGGCGCGCCCGCTGACGGCGACCAGATCCAGCTGCGCCCGGCCAACGACGCCAATGCCAACCAGGACCTGTTCAAGTCACTCAAGGATGCCATCGACCTGTTGGAGCTCGATCAGGAGGGCACGCCAGAAAACCGTGCCCACTTCCGCAACACCATCAACACGGTGATGCGTGAACTCGACAACAGCCTCGACAACGTACTGACCGTGCGTGCCTCCATGGGTGCGCGCCTCAACGAACTGGACGTGGTCGATGCCGTCGCCGGCAACCGAATGATGAACTACGATAAAACGCTTTCCGATCTGGTCGATCTCGACTACGCCAAGGCAATTGCCGATTACAGTCTGCGCCAGGTCGGCTTGCAGGCGGCTCAGAAGGCCTTCGTCGACGTCAAGAGCATGTCACTGTTCAACTTCCTGTGAGGATTCTGTCTGGGACGGCAATCCATCGAGCCGCCAGGTAAGCCGGCTCAACTTCCCTGCAGATCTCGTGCAATTGACGAGATCTCGTTTCGCCGCTCCGGCTTGCCGGGCGGCTTTTTTGCGTTTGCAGATGGGCTTAACTAATGATGAGGCAAGGGTGATGTCAGGCCAGCGGCGCCAGCGCCTCGATCAGCGCGTAGATGAACTGGATGCCGTTGCTGAACAGCCGCTGCAGGAAACGTGACATATCGGTCATCAGTACCATCAGCAGCACCAGGCCGACGGTCAGCGAGGTGGGGAAGCCGATGTTGAACACCGTCAGCTGAGGAGCTGAACGGTTCAAGATGCCCATGGCCAGGTTGATGATCAGCAGCGAACCCACCAGTGGCAACGCCAGCGACATGCCGGCGACGAAGATGGTGCCGCCGTAGCGCACCACCATCTCAAAAGCCGCGGGATTGAATGCGCCGATGCCGATAGGCAGACCGTAAAAGCTCGATACCAGTGCTTCCAGCACCATCAAGTGGCCGCCCAGGGCGAGGAACATCAGCAGGGTGATCATGAAGAAGATCCGCGAAAGGATCATGGTGTTGGTGCCGCTGCCGGCATCGAAAAAGGATGCGAAGGCCAGGCCCATTTGTAGGCCGATGAACTCACCAGCTGCCTGAACCACGGCGAAGACAACGTGCATGACCAGGCCGATGGCAATGCCGATCAGCATCTGTTCCACCATGATGCCGAAGCCCGCCCAGGAGACGAGAGGCACGTCGGGCATGGGCGGCAATACCGGGGCGATCACCAGCGTGATGAGAAATGCCAGCCCGATCTTGGCCTGGTTCGGCACGCTGGAGTGTCCCCACAGCGGAGCTGCCTGAAAGAATGCCAGGATGCGCACGAAGGGCCACAGCAGAAGCACCAGCCAGCCGTGGAGTTGATCGAAGGTCACCTCGACCATGCGTAGCTCACCTCAAGAGTGCGACTCACATCAACATGCTGGGGATGCTGGTGAAGAGGTTGCGGGTGAAGTCCACGATCAGCTTCAGCAGCCAGGGGCCGGCCAGCACCAGCACGGTGAACACGCCGAGAATCTTGGGGATGAACGAGAGCGTCATCTCGTTGATCTGGGTGGCAGCCTGGAACAGACTCACGGTAAGACCCGTGAGCAGAGCGGTGATCAGCAGGGGGCCGGCCAGGAACAGCGTGACGCGCATGCCCTGATAGGCGATGCCCATGACCATTTCCGGTGTCATTGTGACTCCTTGCCGGCGCGGCGCGACCGGCTTGTCTTGGCGGCGTTCATATGAAGAAACTCTCCGCCAGCGATCCGACAATCAGCTGCCAGCCGTCCACCAGTACGAACAGCATCAGCTTGAACGGCAGCGAGATAGTGGCCGGCGGCACCATCATCATGCCCAGTGACATCAGGGTGCTGGCAACCACCAGGTCGATGATCAGGAACGGGATGAAGATGGTGAAGCCGATCTGAAACGCCGTCTTGAGCTCGCTGGTGACGAAGGCCGGTACCAGAATGCGCAGTGGTACATCCTCGGGCCCCTGCATGGGACCGACCTCTGCCAGGCGCGCAAAGAGCGCTAGGTCGGGCTCGCGGGTCTGGGCCAGCATGAATTCGCGGAACGGCTCCTGGGCCAGCAGTAGGAACTGCTCGAAATCGATTTCGTCAGCGCTAAGTGGCACCCAGGCGGTCTCGTACACTAGTCCGATCACGGGTGACATGACGAAGAAGGTCAGGAACAGGGCCAGACCCAGCAGTACCTGATTGGGTGGCGTAGCCTGGGTACCCATGGCGGTGCGCAGCAGACTGAGCACGATGATGATACGGGTGAAGCTGGTCATCATCAGCAGCGCCGCCGGCAGGAAGGCCAGCGAGGTGAGCAGCAGCAGCGTTTGCAGTTGAATCGACCACTGCTGGCCGCCGTTGTCCAGGGGCTGGCTGATGATGCCGGGAATCTGCTGGGCATGGGTGCCCAGTGGTAGAAGAGCAAGCAAAAGGACGGCAAGCAGGACCAGCGAGCGAATCATGATTCTCCCCGCCTGGAGCCACCCAGGCCGGCGTTCTGTTTCAAGGCGCGGGCAAAGCGGACGGCGAAGCGCTCGTCTGCGGTCTGCGTGCCAGTCGTCACCTCGGCGGGGCGTGCAGGTGCCTGCCGCTCGTGTAGCTTGTTGACCTGCCCGCCGCCGACACCGAGCACCAGCCAGGTGTCTTCGATCTCGACGATGACCACACGCTCGCGAGCACCGACGGCAGCACTGCCCACCACCCGTAGATGTCCGCCTGCCGCTCGCTGTTGGGGGTTCCAGCGCTTCAGCAAGGCGGTGCAGATCAGGATGATAGCGATGACCAGCGCCAGGGCAGCAGCCGTCTTGCCGAGGGTGGCCATGCCTACCAGAGCATCTCCACCCACGGCCAGCGCGTCGATGCCGGCCGGGGTTTCGGTCGAGGGAGTGTTGCTCATCGGTTGAGTTTTTGCACCCGCTCGGAAGGGGTGATGATCTCGGTGATGCGGATGCCGTATTTGTCGTCGACCACTACCACTTCGCCTTGGGCGATGAGGTAGCCGTTGATCAGAATGTCCATCGGCTCGCCGGCCAGACCGTCGAGCTCGACGACGGAGCCTTGGGTCAGCTCGAGCAACTGCTTGATGGTCAGCTTGGTACGGCCCAGTTCCACGGTCAGTTTGACCGGGATGTCCATAATCATCTCGAGGTCGCGTGGAGCGCCGACTTCCTTGCCCCTATCGAGCGGGCGGAAAACCCGCTCTCCAGCGGACTGAGGGGCAGCCGGCGGAGCGGCAGCAGCAGGTGCCTCGTCGGCGGACGACTCGAATGCCTCCTGTTCGGCCAGAGCTTCCGCCCACGGGTCGTCGTCAGTGCTACCTGCGCTTTGCTCGGCCGCGGCTTGCTCTGCCATGGCTTCGGCCCAGGGATCGTCGTCGGTCGCCGGCTCCTTATCCTCTTGTTCGGACATGGCGGCGGCCCAGTCGTCGTCGGAAACGTTCTGATCGGGTTTCTTGGGATCAGTCATGCTTGGATTCCTTGGCTTGAGGCGCTGCGCCCTTGATGAAGGCGTCCTTCGACACCGGGTTCTGTGCACCATGGTCGATGATGCGGATGACACGCAGCGCGCGCTGTTCGTGCTGGCTGCCGTAGTCGCACTCCATCACAGGCACCCCGTCGACACTGGCGGTCACGGTCTCGGGGAGTTCCAGCGGAAGCACGTCGCCCACCTTCAGCGCCATGACATGGGCGATACGGGTAGGAATGTCGGCAAAGTTGGCAATCAACTCCACCTCCGAGCGGCGAATCTCGCCGGCCATGCGCTTGGTCCAGGAGCTGTCCTGGTTGTGATGGCCATCGCTGAGCGGGTTGGCCAGCAGGTCGCGTAATGGCTCGACCATCGAGTAGGGGATGCAGATCTGAAAGCTGCTGGCGAGATTGCCTACCTCGATGTTGAAGTTCGTGTTCACCACGATCTCGTTGGGGGAGTTGGTGATGTTGGCGAACTTCGATTGCATTTCCGAGCGCAGGTAGCTGATCTGCAGCGGATAGACCGACTTCCACGACTCCTCATAGGCGTCGATGGCCAGATTCAGCAGGCGCTGGATGATGCGCTGCTCGGTATTGGTGAACTCGCGACCTTCCGACTTGGTCAAGAAGCGCCCGTCGCCGCCGAACAGGTTGTCGACCACCATGAACACCAGGTTGGGCGGGAACACGATCAATGCCGAACCGCGCAGCGGCTTCATGCCGATGATGTTGATGTTGGTCGGCACCGGTACGTTGCGCGAAAACTCGCTGTAGCTCAGGTAGCGCACTGAATCGACGGTAATATCGGCGCTGCGCCGCAGCAGGTTGAAAAGCCCCATGCGGAAGTGCCGCGCGAAGCGCTCATTGATGATATCCAGCGCTTGCAGGCGCTCGCGAATCACGCGGTGCTGGGTCGCCGGGTCGTATGGGCGTACGCGCGTCTCGCCGTCGTTTCGTGCAACGGGCTCGTCGTCGCCGCTGACGCCTTTGAGCAGGGCGTCTATCTCATCCTGTGACAGCAGATCGTCTTGGGACATGGTGGCAGGGGCACCCGGTTTATTGCACGATGAACTCGGTGAACAGCACGTCTCGAATATCCAGGGACGGCTGAGGCTGGGACAGCGGGTCGGATAGCACGGCAATCACTTCATCGCCGAGGCGGCGCTTGCCTTCCGGGGTGGTCAGCTCGCTGGCTTGCTTGCCGGAGAACAACATCAGCAGACGGCTGCGAACCTGCGGCATGTGCTCAGTGAGAATCTCGCGAGTCTCGTTGTTGCCGACCTTGAGCGAGATACCGGTGTAGAGCAGTCGCGAGCCGAAATTGTCGTCGGCGAGATTGACCGTAAAGGGGTCGATCTTGACGAAGATCGGTGTCTGTCGCTGCAGTTGCTGCGTCTGAGCGTTGCCACCTTCGCTGGCGTCACGCTCGCTCATGACCATGTAGATGGCCGCTCCCGCTGCTGCCATGGAGAGCAGTACCAGCAGCACCATCAGCCACAGGAGCTTTGTGGAGCCACCCATCGATTTTGCCATTGCC
Source organism: Halomonas sp. KM-1 (assembly GCF_000246875.1). Classification (NCBI taxonomy): domain Bacteria; kingdom Pseudomonadati; phylum Pseudomonadota; class Gammaproteobacteria; order Oceanospirillales; family Halomonadaceae; genus Halomonas; species Halomonas sp. KM-1. The sequence continues at coordinate 64,559 of NZ_BAEU01000138.1, read as the reverse complement.
TTGCCTTTCGTATGTTGTCCAGCTGTTGGGATGATTATGCCAAGCTGCGCGACCTGCGATGACAGGAACAGGCCGCGCGAAAGGGCTTATCTTGGCTTTTTGTCTCAGGCGTAGAGGTTCACCCGGCCATCCAGCGACAGGGTGGCGGTCGAAGTCGATGCGGCTTCGTCGGCAGCGGCCAGAGCGGCCTCTTCCTCGCCGGAAGCCGAGCCACCCTGACTCTGGCGGCCATCCTGATTGGCGAAAGCCTGGGCATCCTGGCGGCGCTGCTCGCCCACCGAGGTCTCACCCAGGGTAATGCCTTGTTCGGCCAGCGCTTCACGCAGTTGCGGAATAGCCTGCTCCAGCACCTGACGAACCTGTGCATGTGAGGCCAGGAACTGCGCCTGGGCACCCTGCTCGGTCATCTTGAGTGTCACTGAGAGAGGGCCGAGTTCGGCCGGGTTCAGCCGCATCTCGACCTGCTGCTCGCCGCCGATGCGGGCAAATTGCAATAGCTGCTGACCCAACTGGGCGGGCCAGTTGGGGCTCTGCAGCGGGGCGGTGAGAGTGGCCTGGGTGGGTAGTGCGGGTTGCGCAGCAGCCTGAGCCTGCCCTGTCGGGGCGCTGCCGGGCTGTGTCATGGTGGTGGCTTCCGGCACGAAGCCGGCGCGTGGGGAGTCAGGCGTCATCGGATGAAGCTCGCCACCGGCCTGGGCCGTTCTAGCGAAGGTCGTGGTGAATTCGGTTGTCGTATTGACTACGCGTAGTGGGGCTTCGTCCGCTTGGGCAGCGAGGACACGATCGACGGTCATGGCGGCCTGGGGCAATGCAGCGGTCTGGCCTTGGCCAGTTGCCAGCCCGGCAGTGGTCAGCGCAGCGCTGTCACCGTTAGCCATGCGCATTTCGCCGGTGCTGCTCGGGGATGCCAAGGCCGCAGCAGCAAAGGCGGAGGCTTGACGTTCGGCATGATCGGCAGCTGTGGCGTCACCGGCGACTACCAAGTCGGGATCGGTCTGTAGCATCGGAGCCGGCGCGCTGCCGGTACCCTGCTCCTGAACAAAGCTGCCGTCGATCAGGGCAAGACGTGCCATGATCTCGTCGAGCTGGGCGTTGGCATCGGTGTGTCCGCTTTCACCGTCGGGCTGCTGATCGATGTTGCCATACATCGCCTGGAGCAGCGCCTGATGCGCGGCCATGGTTTGCGGCAAGGCATGGCCGGAATCGGCTAGCGGAAGAGACACAGTGCGGTCTTTGAAGGGAGCGCTGCCGCTAGCCTGGTTCAAGGCCAGAGCGAACGGTCCCGGGGCGACACCGGCTTCCTGCTTGCCGGGGAGTTGATTCGGCAGAGCGGACAGGATCATCTGGATATTCATGGTCTTCTCCTTACCGACTCAGGAAGAGAGGTCGGTACGCTGGCGTAGTAGCCGTCCGGCTGCCATTTCGTCACTGGTACGTTGGTCGCGGCGCGCCTCCTGGCGCAGTCGCTCGGCATCGCGTCGCGATACCAAGGTATCGAAGGCGGAAAGCCGCTTCTGTTCCTGTTGCCAATTTTGCTGGCTCTGCTGAACGCGCTGCTGCTGGGCCTCCAGCGCCTGTCTGGCGCGCTGCAGGGCGGCATCCAGTGACGCCAGGAACTGCTGATAGTTGTGCATACTCGCCGGATCGATGCCTTCACGCATGGCCTGTTGCAAGCGCTCGGCATACTCGAGCCGATAACGATTGAGCGACTCCAACTGAGCGCTGACCTGACGTTCACTCTGACGCTCGCCCGCCAGCAGCTGTCCTGCCTGGTCGCGGGCGTCGCGGGCCAGGTCGCTCAGCATGGCGAGTTGTGACGATGCACTCATTATCTGACTCCTAGTGTTTCGGCCAGAACCTGTTTGGAAGCCTCGATCGAGGCGTTCTCATTCATGCCCTGCTGGAGAAAGTGCTCCAACTGGGGGTAACGCTGTACGGCCTCGTCCAGTTGAGGGTCGTGCCCCGGGCTGTAGGCGCCGACGCTGATCAGATCGCGATTGCGCTGGTAACGCGAGAACAGGCGCTTGAACGCCTGGGTCATGCGCAACTGCTTGTCGTCGATGATGTGGGTCATCACGCGGCTGATCGAGGCCTCGATGTCGATGGCCGGGTAGTGGCCGGCTTCTGCCAGGGTGCGGGACAGCACGATATGGCCGTCGAGGATGGCGCGCGCCGAGTCGGCAATCGGGTCCTGCTGATCGTCGCCTTCGGTGAGAACGGTGTAGAAGGCGGTGATCGAGCCGCGGCCGCGTTCGGCGTTGCCGGCACGCTCTACCAGGCTGGGTAGCTTGGCGAACACCGAAGGCGGATAGCCCTTGGTGGCCGGCGGCTCGCCGATGGCCAGAGCAATTTCGCGCTGGGCCATGGCGTAGCGGGTCAGTGAATCCATGATCAGCAATACGTTCTTGCCCGCATCGCGAAAACCCTCTGCCAGCCGCGTGGCATAGGCGGCGCCCTGCAGGCGCTGCAGCGGCGAGGTATCGGCCGGTGCCGCTACCACCACGGCACGTCGACGCCCCTCGGGGCCGAGAATGTTGTCGATGAAGTCCTGAACCTCGCGCCCACGCTCGCCGATCAGGCCCACCACGATGATTTCGGCGTCGGTGTAGCGGGCCATCATGCCGAGCAACACCGACTTGCCCACGCCGCTGCCGGCGAACAGCCCCATGCGCTGGCCGCGCCCAACGCTGAGCAGGGCATTGATGGCACGGATACCCACATCGATCTGCTCGTCGATGGGAGCGCGCTTCAGCGGGTTGAGTGGGGGGGTGGACAGCGGGGCACGGGGGGCCTCGTCCAGAGGGCCGAAGCCGTCCAGCGGCTCGCCGTTGCCATCCACCACGCGACCGAGCAGGGATTCACCCAGTGGGAAGCGGCGTGCCGCATGATCCGGACCGTCGCCCAGCGGGAAGACCCGGGCGCCGGGCATCAGGCCGGCGATTTCCGTGAGCGGCATCAACAGCAGACGCTCGCCGTTGAAGCCGACTACCTCGGCTTCGGCGAAACGGGGCGGCTCGTTGCCACCGGGGGAGAGCAGCTCGATGCGACAGGCGTTGCCCAGCGCCACGCGCAGTCCGACGGCTTCGATCACCATGCCGGTGGCGCGCAGCACCCGACCGCTGGTGCGATAGCCGGGCACCGTTTCCACACGCGCGCGCACATGCCGCAGCGTCTGCTGCCAGCGTGCTTGATGCGCATTGGTGGTCGCTGCCGCTTCGCTCATTGCGTTGTCTCTACTCTTCGTTGTCGCTGCTGTCGTCGGCGGGTGCTGCACGCCGACGTCTGACCTGGGATTTCACCGCCTGCCAGCGGGTCTCCCAGGTGGCATCCAACTCGCCGTTGGCACTGGTGACGCGACAGCCGCCGCGGGTGAGCTGTGTGTCGGGTTGCAATTTCCAACCGGCCGCGGCCAGCTCAGCGCCCAGGTGCTCCTCGACCAGTTTGTGGTCGAGCGGATGTAGCCAGAGGCGCTGCTGGCCCACCAGCGGCGGCTCGGTATGTAACAGTGCTCTGATCAGTTCCAGTACCTGGCGCGGACGAGCCTTGAGCGCTTCGCCAGCGAGCTGATGGCCGGTTGCAAGGGCCAACTCCACCAGGTCGTTGGCAATCTCTTCATCGAGCCCCTCGAGGGCGATGGAGAACTGCTCTGCAAGCGGTCGAAGCGGTACCACGGTGTCACGAACCTGCCGCTGGAGTTCTTTCTGCGCCTTCGAGCGCCCCTCATCCAAGCCCTGGGCATAGCCTGCCTGTCGGCCTTCCTCGAAGCCGGCGCGATAGCCCTCCTCGCGGGCTTCCTGCATCACTTTCTCGCGCAGCGTCTTCAGCTCTGCTTGGCGCTGAAATGCCTCGCGGCGCCGGGCTTCCACGGCTGGGTCGAGAGCCTGCCGGTTGCCATCGTCGGGGCGCTCGGCATGCAGTTCGTCCATCTGCCAGCGCCGCCAGGGGGCGTGGCGTTCCGCGCCGGTTGCCCGATCAGACATAGGTGTCGTCTCCGCCACTCAGCACGATCTCGCCGGAATCGGCCAGACGGCGTACCACCTGGAGAATGGCCTTCTGCTCGGCTTCCACCTGCGAAACGCGAATCGGCCCGCGGGCTTCCATGTCCTCGCGCATGAGATCGGCGGCACGGCGTGACATGTTGCGCAGAAACTTCTCCATGAGCCCTTCGGGAGCGCCTTTGAGAGCCACCACCAGCGAGTTGGTGTCGATCTCCTTGAGCACCAGCTGGATGCTGCGGTCGTCGAGATCCATGAGGTTCTCGAACAGGAACATCTCGTCGATGATCTTCTGTGCCAGATCCTCGCTGTGGGCGCGCACCGTCTCGATGGCGGTTTCCTCGAGAGAGGAGTTCATCAGGTTGAGGATCTCGGCTGCCGTTCTCACGCCGCCCATCTTGCTGCGCTTGAGGTTCTGCCCGTCGAGCATGCCCGAGAGCACCTCGGTGAGTTCTTGCAGGGCGGCCGGCTGCACGCCGCTGAAGGTAGCGATACGCAGTACCACGTCGTTGCGCAGCTTGTCGTCGAACAGCTCGAGGATATCGGCCGCCTGATGACGCTCCAGGTGGACCAGGATGGTGGCGATGATCTGAGGATGCTCGTCGCGGATCAGCTCGGCCACCATCGAGGCTTCCATCAGATTCAGCGAATCGATACCGCTGCTGGAGCCGGAAGACTCCAGGATGTCCTCGATGATGCTGGTGGCACGCTCGCTGCCCAGCGCCTTGGTCAGCACCGAGCGAATGTGCTCGCTGGAGTTGAGGTTCAGGGCGATGAACTCTTCGGTCTCTCGGTGGAACTCCAGCATCACCTGCTGCATGTCTTCATGGGATACCTGGCCCATGTCGGCCATCTCCATGCTCAACTGCTGGATTTCCTTGGGCGAGAGGTACTTGAACACCTCGGCCGCGCTGTCCTCGTCGAGGGCCAGCATCAGGATGGCGCTGCGGCGAACGCCGTTCATCGCTTTGGCACTACTCATGCTTACTCATCCAGCTGCGAACGATCATGGCGATCATGCGGGGATCTTCCTGGGCGAGCTCGCGCAGCTCGGCCAGATGGTCTTCATAGGCCGACGAGCGACGTTTGCGCTTGGGCTTCTGGTACGGCCGCAGCTCATCGTCTTCTCCGGCCGCCTGCAGTTCGCCCTCGGTCGGCTCACCATCGTCACCCACGCGTACCTGCAGGCCGGTGCCCGGAGCGCTGGCGAGCAGGGGCTGCTCGGTATGGCGCTTGATCAGCGGACGCAGGACCAGCAGGTAACCGAGGAGTACACCCAGCGCCACCAGCAGATAGCGTCCGATGGTCAGAGCCAGCGAATGAACCTCGGGCGATTGCCACCACTCGAACTCTTCGGCTTCCGTCACGTCGCGGCTGAACGGGCTGTTGACCACTTCGATTTCGTCGCCACGTGCCGGGGAGAAGCCGATGGCCTGGCGCACCAGACGCTCGATCTGGGCGATCTGAGCCTCGCTCAACGGCACGCGCTGCCATTCGCCGTCTTCGTTGCGCTCTTCGCGATAGTCCACCACTACGGCGGTGGTAAGACGGGTCACCTCACCCTGACGATGCTGAATGTGCTGGATGTTGCGGTCGACCTCGAAGTTGACCACGTCGTCCTGGCGTAGGTTGTTGAGTGCCTGCAGGCTCTGCTGTGCCTCTTCGGTGAGCTCACCGTCTTCGTCGGTGGGCAGCTCGATGGGCGAAGGGGCCACCCCTGGCGGCGTGTTGCTCAGCGCGCCGGGGATGCCCAGCGCTAAGCCGTCGCCGCCGTTGTAGGAAAGACTCGACTGGCGGCTGCGTATCGCGGCTTCGTTGGGCGGCTGGTTGGGGCCGAAGCGTTCTGAGGTCTCTTCGCGACGGGAGAAATCGATCTGGGCGGCGACCTGGGCACTGATGTTCTCGCGACCGAGGATCGGTGCCAGAATGTTTTCGATACGTTGCTGGAAAGAGCGCTCCACCTCGGCAATGTAGTCTAGCTGGGTGGCATCGAGACCGCGGCCCTGGCTACTGGTCTGGGAAAGCAGGCGGCCGCTGTGGTCGACCACGGTGACGTTTTCCGCGGCCAGGTCGGGAACGCTGCTGGATACCATGTGAACGATGGCGCTGACCTGACCGTCGCCCATCACCCGGCCCGGCTCCAGAGTGACGATGATAGATGCCTTGGCGGGTTCACGATCGCGCACGAACACCGAAGAGCGCGCCATGGCCAGGTGCACGCGGGCGCGCGCTACCGGCCCCAGGGATTCGATGGAGCGCGATAGCTCGCCCTCCAGGCCGCGCTGAAAATTGACCTGCTCGGCAAACTGGCTGACGCCGAAGGCCTGGTTGTCCATCAGCTCGAAGCCGACGTTGCCACCACGTGGCAGGCCCTGCTCGGCCAGCTGCAGGCGCAGGCTGTGTACGGAATCTCCCGGCACCAATAGTGCAGTGCCGCCTTCACTGAAGCGATATGGGACGCCGCGGCTTTCCAGCTCGCTGATGATGCGCCCGCCATCGGCCTCGGTAAGGTTGCTGTAGAGGACACGATACTCAGGCGCACGCGCCCACATCAGCAGTGCGACCACGATGGCGATCATTGCAGCGCCACCGATCAGGATGGCGATCAAGGGGTTGCCGCGCAGCTGTTGCTGTAGGCGCTCGACCACCGCGGCGGAGCCGCTGGCTGAGGAGTCCTGACGCTCCTGCGTCGTGGCGCCGTTACTCATGCTTGCCCCCGCATGAGTATCCATTCAGCGACTGCATGAGGCGCGCACTGGGCTGCGTGAAGTGTGTTGCTGGAAGAAGGCATCGACTGCATCCGTTCACCGCGTTCTGGCTGCCCGCAAGGGGCGCAACTGTGATGAACGCTATTATGCGAGCCGCCATCCACTCCAAAGGCAGGAAAAGCCCCTTTTTTACCTTCCATTTGGTCGTTTGGTAGGCGCCGCAACCTGATAGGCTTGCTCTACATTCCAGTGGGCCCGCGTGAGCCCGCCAATCAATACGAGACGAGGGGTGCGGAACATGAGTTCACCTGCCATCCAGTCGGCATTGGCACAGATGCAGACTCTGGCGGCCCAGGCCAGTGGGCCGGCGGCCAAGGGCCAGCTGGTATCGACGCAGGTGGGGCAGGGCGGTTTCGCCGGCGAACTGCAGGCTTCGATTCAGCGTATCAATCGCCTGCAGCAGGCCTCCGCCGCAAAGTCCATGGCCTTTCAGGCCGGCGATCCCAATGTCGAGCTCAACGACGTCATGGTCGACATGCAGAAGGCCAGCGTGGCCTTCCAGATGGGCCTGCAGGTTCGTAATCGTCTGGTTACCGCCTACCGTGACGTCATGAACATGCAAGTCTAAGCTGTACAATGCCTAGGCTTGCAGGTTGATCAGGCTACCCTTGAATTCATCGAGGCGCTCTGCGATGGCCAGGACTTCTTCGGCCGGGATCTGGCGTAGCACGTCTCCCGACTCGCGGTCCACGATGCGTGTAATGACGCGCGTTGTGTCATTGAGTTCGAATTCCACGCCATACTGACGCAGCACCTCGTTGATGCGTTGGATCGGCTCCACCAGGTCGGCCTGGCTGGGCGACATTGCATGGCTCTCGGCCTGGGCCAGCATGGAGCCGGCACTGGGCAACGAAGCCAGAATGTTCTCCTTGCGCTGACGTGGCGTCAGGTCGTGCAGCGCTGAGCTGCTCAAAGCATTGGTGGCGTCGGTCAATGGCGAAGACATGGTGTTTTTCCTTTTATTTGATGCCCTGCTGATGCTGGGCTTCAGCATCTCCCCAAGGCTGCTTGAAGACAGCCCATCCCAAGTGGCATATCGGCCGAAAATGGACCGACTTTAGTCTTTTGCATGATTTTTTGTTCTTTTTTCGTGGTGTCTTGTCAGCTGTTGGGCAAGCTGTTGAAACGATTGATGTGAAACGCTGTTCATTTCCTGCTTGTCAATATCCCTTTGGTGTAACCCTGATCCAGGTCATGGCAACATTAGTCTTGTCTGTTTAGCCTCGAGAAGCCATGGAGGGCTAGGGGGCAGGGGTGTGTAAACAGCACCGCTGTTAAGACAGCACGACAATGCCATGGCAGAGAGACTATGCGCATCAACCAGCCAGTGACCGATCGAGAGTACGAGATACGCGACGACCAGAATCTCATTTCACGAACCGACAGCAAGGGTCGCATTACCTATGCATCGTCAACGTTCTGTGAGGTCAGTGGCTACTCCCGCGAGGAGCTGATCGGATCTCCCCACAACCTGATACGACACCCGGACATGCCGGAGGCTGCATTCGAGAATCTGTGGAAGACAATCGAGGCTGGCGAGGTCTGGTCGGGGCTGGTGAAGAACCGGCGTAAGAATGGAGATTTCTATTGGGTGCACGCCCATGTGGTGCCAATCGTCGAAAACGGCCAGTTGCAGGGCTATACCTCGGTGCGCGTCAAACCGGCCCACGGAGCCAGTGCAAAAGCTGAGGCGATTTATGCCCGGCTGCGCGAAGGGCGTATGAGGGGAGTCCGCCTCGATCGCGGGCGGCTCGTATCCACTCGCTCTCTGGAACGCATGGCGGACCTATTGCCGTCAGGACACGGTGGAGTATTGTTAGTCATGTCTCTGGTAGCCAGCGGTGTGATAGCTGCCAGCGATCTCATCGGTTGGCCCGGAAGGCTGGCCGGGGCCGTGGCGATTCTGACAGTGGCTTTTATGGGTAAGCGGCGCTTCGATGCTGCCGTTGGACGTGTCCGACATTTTGCCATGCAGGTAGCCGCAGGCAACTTGGCAGCGGCCTCACCACCCTTGCGCCGCGACGGCATGGGCGAGGTGATTGCGGCTCTGGGCATCATGCAACGCAGCCTGGTGAACATCGCCGGTAACATTCACAGTACGCTGGACGTGGTCGAGCGAGAAACGCTGGAGTTGGAGCGTGACAACCGCAGCTTGGCCGAACGTGCTCAGCAACAGTCCTCTTCGCTGCAGCAGACCGCCGCCAGTATGGAGGAGCTCACGACAACGGTTCGGCAGAATGCCGCGAACACTGACCAGGCGGAAGCCGAAGTGGGGCGAATGCACGAAGTCGTGGGACGTAGCGAAGATGAGGTTCAGCAGTTAGTCGAGAGCATGCGCCACATCACCGTCAGTGCCGACAAGATGACCGAGGCTATTGAGGCCATCGAGTCACTGGCTTTCCAGACCAATCTATTGGCGCTAAATGCCTCTGTTGAAGCCGCCCGGGCCGGGTCACACGGCCGAGGGTTTGCCGTGGTCGCACAGGAAGTCCGTCGGTTGGCGGAGAGCTCCACAGTATCGGCGGATCGCGTGCGTGAGTTGATTGACCGTACCCAGGATGACGTCAAGGTGGGAGAGGAACGCATTGCTCAGCTGGTCGCAAATAACCGGGATGTGATCAAAACGGTGGGTGGCATAGATCGGCTGATTCGAGAAATCGCCATCTCATCCCGGGAGCAGGCCATCGGTCTCGAGCAGATAAATCAAGCGGTAGTGGAAATGGACAACGCCACGCGTGAGAGTGCCGAACGGGTATCCAATTCCGCCGACCTGGGCGAGCTGCTGACCGAACAGGTAGGTTGGCTCACGGTGGCCATTTCGGGTCTACGCCGGGCTGGTGAAGGCAAGGAATGGGTCAGCCGCGAGCAGCACTTGCAGATTCGCGATGCTCGTAGGACCGCCCGCCTCGACGGGTGCTCGCACGAGGAAAACGAGCCGCCCGACCCGTATGAACGTTCAAGAGCCGAGTCTGTTCGTATCGTTTCTGTCTGAGGGGGCGCAATACCCAGGATTCGCTCCCCTTGGAGCGGCCTGTTGAAGCGTGAATCGGGATCGGCAATTGGCTAGTGCAAATTTCTGACAAATCGATAAAATATCGTGACAGATTGGCTACATATATAGCCAGTGAGGCGACATGAGCCAAGAGCTACCAATCGAGCGCATCATGCAGACCGGGATTCTCACCTGTGATCCCGAGATGCCGCTGTGGATGGCGGCCGAGCGCATGGCGGCGCGTCAATGCAGCTCCATCATCGTGCTCAAGGCGGGCCAGCCACTGGGCATTTGGACCGAGCACGATGCGCTGGCTGTCGATTTTGCCGACCCCGATGCCGTGCGCCAGCCGGTCTCGCAAGTCATGAGCCGGCCGGTAGCGAGCCTGCACCTCTCTACGCCAATGAGCGAAGCGGCGCTGCGCTTCAACGCCGAGCGGCGACGTCATTTCCTGGTGACTGATGACGCCGGCACGCCGGTCGGCATCCTGTCGCAAACGGATGTCGCCCTGAACCAGGGGCTCGAGCCTTACCTGCGACTGCGCGAGGTGCAGGCAGCGATGCGTCAACGCGCCCTGGTGCTCGAAGGGACGCAACTGCTGGCCCAGGCAGCGCGCTCGATGAGGTTATCCGAGTGTGATGCCGTTGTCGTGAAGTGCGTGAATGGTGAGCTGGGCATTCTCACCGAGCGCGATCTGGTGCGGTTCGTGGCGCGCCACCCAGGCAACACGCCCATCGACGGGTTAGCCAGCCGACCGCTGCTTACGGTTTATCAGGACGACACCTTGATTGCCGCCCGCGACCTGCTGATGGACCACCGAGTGCGCCATCTCGCGGTGCTCGACGAGAGTGAAGAAGTGGTGGGGCTGTTGGGCTTTCGCGACATGCTGGCCGGCGCTGAGCACCTCTACATGCAGGAGCTGCGTGCTGCCCTTGAGCAGCGTGACCGTGCGCTTGCTCAATCGCGCGAAAATCTGCAGCTTGCCGAGCGGGTCATCGAATCTTCGCTTGAAGGGATCATCATCACCGATCCCAACAATCGCATAGAGTTCGTCAATCGCGCTTTTACTTATATGACGGGCTATACCGCTGAAGAAGCGGTTGGTAAGACACCCGAAATTCTCTCTTCGGGGCGCCACGATGCAGCCTTCTACCGGCAAATGTGGGATTCGCTAAAGCGAAGCGGCTACTGGCGGGGTGAGATATGGAACCGTCGTAAGAGCGGCGAACTCTATCTCGAAATGCTGACCATCACGGCGATTACCGACGAAAGCGGGGCGGTGACCCATTACGCAGCACTATTCAGCGATATCACTCATATGCGCGAGAACGAAGAGCGCATACGCAGGCTGGCTTACTACGATGCGCTGACGGGCCTGCCCAACCGTCGCCTGCTGGAAGATCGCCTGGAACTGGCGATTCGGCACGCACACCGCAACCAGACCCGGCTGGCAGTGATCTTCGTCGATCTGGACCATTTCAAGGCGGTCAACGATGCACTAGGTCATGCCTTTGGCGATGAATTGCTGGTGATGATGTCCGAGCGGCTACAGATGCGCCTGCGTGAAGACGATACTCTAGCCCGCCTGGGAGGAGATGAATTCCTGGTGCTGTTACCCGATCTCGAAGAGGTCGATGAGGTGACCCGTATCGCACGTCGCCTGGTGGAGGCCGTGGGCGAGCCTTGCGTGATCGAGGGCCAGGAGTTTCGTATCGGCTGCAGCCTGGGTATCAGCCTCTACCCAGACGATGCGACCACCGCGGAAGCCCTGGTGCACAACGCCGACGTGGCGATGTACCGGGCCAAGGAGGAGGGCCGCAACGGTTATCGCCTCTATCGCAACGAGATGAACCTGCAGGACGACCGTCAGCGGGCACTGGAGAAAGCCCTGCAAGAGGCCTTCGTTACCGGCGAGGGGTTGCAGCTGCACTACCAGCCCATCTTCGAGCGAGAGAGTGGCAGGCTCTACGGAGCCGAGGCGTTGTTGCGCTGGCACCATGCACTGCTAGGCAGTGTGCCGCCTAACGACGTCATGACGCTGGTCGAGCGTGCAGGATTGTTGCCACAGCTGGACGAGTACATGCTGGAGCAGGTCTGTGCGCAGCTAGCCGCCTGGAATGCCGTTGGTGCCGGCCCGGTGCCCATCAGCATCAATCTCTCTTCACGCCAGTTCTGGCAGCCCGATCTGCCCGTGCGCATCGCCACCAAACTCAAGCGGCACAACCTGCAGCCAGGCCTGCTGGGCTTCGAGATCGCCGAACGTACCCTGCTCGACAAACCTCAGCAGGGCGCCGTCGTGCTCAAGCGCCTACGTCGTCTGGCGGGAGAAATCGCCATCAACGACTTCGGCACTGGCTACGCCGCGCTCGGTTATTTACACGATCTGCCCATCACCATGCTCAAGATAGACCGGCGCTTCGTGCAGCGATTGGATAGCGGCCAGAAAGGCAGTGCGGCTATCGTCGCTGCCGTGGCAGGGCTGGCCCGTGAAATGGAGCTGCGCCTGGCCGCCGTGGGGGTCGAAACCGAGGCGCAGCGCGACATTCTCGGGCGTCACGGGGTCGAGCTGATCCAGGGCTATCTCTTCGGGCGAGCGGTGCCGGCCGACCTCTTTGCCAGCCGCTACCTGGTATCACGCAGCGGATTGCCCGAAAGCACCAGTTGAAGCCCGAGGAAGCGCTTGCGAGTCGCGCTTTTCGCCGTTTCACCCGGTGCCTGCAGCCGTTACGCTAGCCTGTCAGTTTCCTTGGATGAACAACCGTTTCGATGAGCTCCCTGCAAGCCGGCAGTGGCGATCATCGTGGCCCCATGCGCCACGAATCGCTCATGCCCAGTCACCACGATCACGACCAGGACAGTGCCTGGATGATCGGCTATCTGGACATCATGACCCTGCTGGTAGCGCTGATGGTGCTGATTTTCACCCTATCCAGCATCAGTCGCTCCAACGCCGAGAGCGAATCGCTAGCGGCACGGGTGCCTTTCGCGATTCCCCTTCCCAGCGAATTGGTTCAAGCCTTGCCGCCTTCGGTCGAAATGGACGAGCTCCAGCCCGTTGGCGGAGGTCTTAGCCAGTCGGCCATTGCCGTGGCGCTGGGCGTAGCTGGCTTGCCACGTCGCCTTGAGCAGCCGACTCCTGCCGCTTTGCCTGCATTCATGGAGCCGCCAACGCCGCTGGCTCTGCTGGAGCAACAGGCACCGGCAATGGGCGCCCCGTTGCGGCTACCGTTACAACCGCTGCTGGCCAGCAACGACGTGCTGCCCAACTCCCGCGGCGATTTCATCCTGGTGCTGACCGACCGCCCTCCGAGCGGTATGCAGCAGATCGAGGAGCCCGCCATTGCGGCATCGCAGCTGCTGCAAGAGTCGTTTGATGAAGGCCTGCATGATGCACCCTACCTGCCCGATCTGGAGGGCGTCGAGGCGACCCGGGTTGCCGAAGGCATCAAGCTGCGCGTGGAGGACCGGCTGCTGTTTCCCACCGCTGCCGCCGAGCTAACCGAAGAGGGCGAGGCGCTGATTCAGCGCCTGGTCGAGGTGATTCAGCGCCACGACGGCGAAGTCGCCGTGGAGGGGCACACCGACAGCCGGCCAATCCAGACCAACGAGTTTCCCTCCAACTGGGTGCTCTCCAGTGCCCGTGCCATCGCTATCGTTCACGCCCTTGAGCGTTCCGGTGTCGAATCGCAGCGACTGCGGGCGGTAGGGCTGGCCGACACCCGTCCCTTGGGCAGCAATGAGACGGTGGAAGGTCGTGCCCAGAACCGTCGGGTGGAAGTGATCATTCACGCGCGCTGAGTTTTTTTTCACCTAAGGCTAAAGTTTTTTCGCTCACCGCCGAGGTAGAAGTAACAGGACGTCAATTCACCGACACAAGGCAGTTTTCCATGGCCAGCATTTCTTCCCTCGGTATCGGTTCCGGGCTCGATCTCAACGGTCTGCTCGACCAACTCAACGAAGCCGAGCGCGGCAAGCTCAAGCCCATCGAACGCCAGATCGAGACCCAGAAGGTCAAGATCTCCGCCTACGGCGAATTGAAGGGGGCGCTCTCCGGGTTCCAGGCCGCCGCCGACGCCCTCAACGACGCGTCTCTCTTCCAAAGTCTATCCACCTCCGTAGCGGGAACCTCCCTGGAAGCAGCGGCAGGACGTGATGCCGCCATTGGCCAGTACGCCATTGAGGTCGAACGGCTGGCCACTGCCGGAAGCCTGGCCTCTGGCCGGCTCGAAGTGGAGCTCGACCAGGCGCTGACCGACACCGATCAGACGCTTACCCTGCACTTCGGCAACGCTACCGGCGAGTCTCCTCAGTCGATCGATATCGATATCGCCGCGGGAAGCAGCCTCGAGGATATCCGCGACGCCATCAACGGCCATGACGGATCCGGAGTCACTGCCTCCATCGTCAACGATGGCGAAGGCTATCGGCTGGCGCTGATGAGCAGCGAGACCGGCGAATCGGCTTCGATTACCGACATGACCTTCAGTGACGGCTTCTTCGCCGATGGCATTGGCTTCAGCGGGGCCGAGGGCGCGGGTGCCATTACCCAAGTCGGTCAAGATGCCATGCTCAGCGTCAATGGCATTCCCATCGTCAGCGCTTCCAACCAGGTGGAGGGGGCGATCCAGGGCGTTACGCTGAGTTTGACGGAAGAAGGTAGCAGCACCCTCAAGGTCGAGCAGGACACCCGGGCGGTACGCGAGGCCGTCACCGGCTTCGTCGAGGCCTACAATGCGCTCAAGAGCACCATTGGTGAGCTCACGGCCTTCACTGGCGACACTGAAACCGCTGGCGACCTGCTGGGCGACAGCGCCGTGCGCAGTATAGAGGGTCGCCTGCGCAGTGTGCTGGCAGGTGGAATAGAGGCAGGAGAAGGCGGCTTCTCCATGCTCAGCGACATTGGTATCACCTTGAAGCTCGACGGCACGCTGGAGATCGACGAGCAGCGCCTGGACGAGGTGATCGTCAATGACCAGGATGCCCTCAGCGCCTTCTTCGCTGGCGACAGCAGCACGGGCGGCCTGGCCGGCCAACTGAGCGAGACCGTAACCCAGCTCGTTGGCAGCAATGGCGCCCTGGGTGGTGCCATCAGCGGAGCCGAGAGCCGTATCGAGAGCCTCAACGATCGTTACCTGAGCATGGAACAGAGCATCGAGGCCACTATTGCCCGCTACCGCACTCAGTTCGGTCAGCTCGACGGCCTGATCGCCCAGATGAACCAGACCAGCGACTATCTCTTCCAGCAGTTCGAAATGATGAATGCTCAGCTCGGACGTAACTGACAGCCAGCCCGGAAGTAACTGCCAGCCCGGGTCGAACGCTCAACCGCCCCACAGTGGGCGGTAGTTCTTTTCGGAAGCTGACTCGCAGCTCCTTTGCAAAGGCCCGGGATGAGGTGGAAATGCAGCTTAATATGAGCACTGACTGAGCTGTCGCCAACGAGATAGTGCTGCCGTGCTAAAGATTCCTTCCCAGCGGCCGATATACTCCGCAAAGGTGCATAGGAAGTGCCCGGTGGAGGACATTGCGTGGCCGTGATCAACACCAACATTCTGTCGATGATCGTGCAGAACAATCTGCGTGGCAGCCAGCAAGCCATGCAGACAGCCATGCAGCGGCTGTCGTCGGGCCTGCGCATCAACAGCGCCAAGGACGACCCGGCGGGGCAGGCCATTGCCAACCGCATGACCGCGCAGATTCGCGGGCTCAACCAGGCCGCACGCAATGCCAACGACGGTATCTCGCTGGTGCAAACCGCCGAAGGTGCGCTCGGGCAGGTGAATACCAACCTGCAGCGTATTCGGGAGCTGACCGTGCAGGCCGGTAACGGCACCCTGAGTCCCACCGATCTCGCCGCGATTCAGGCAGAGATCGACCAGCGCCTGGATGAGATAGACCGTATCGGGCTGCAAACCGGCTTCAACGGCGTTTCCGTCGTGGGCGAAAACCGCCGCGTGCACATTCAGGTGGGCGCCAACGACGGCGAGACCATCGCCATCGAGCTTCAGGCCATCAACCGGCATTCGCTGGGGCTGAATGGCTTTCGCGTGGTGGATGACGACACCGGCACGGCCACCGAATCACCGCTGGATGCCCTCGACGAAGCGCTCAAGCGCACCGACCGCCAGCGCAGCCAGCTCGGCGCGCTGTACAACCGCTTCGAAGCGGTGATCGACAACATTCAAACCACCGTGGTCAATCTCAGCGCCGCCCGCTCGCGCATCATGGATGCCGACTACGCCCAGGAAGTCTCCAACCTGGTGCGTGCGCAAATCCTGCAGCAGGCCGGCTTCGCCATCCTGGCCCAGGCCAATCGCCAGCCGGAGCTGGTGTTGGAGCTGCTGCGCCAGCGCTGAAGCCGCCTCGCTCCGAGCTTCGTCAACACGAAACGAAAATTTTTTTCCTTTCTCCCTAAAGTCCTGCCGGCAAGTGCCGTTAGATAGGATAACGGCTAGTCATGTCTATGCCGAATGAAGTTGGTTTTTGGCAGTGTTCCTAATGCCGCCAATAAAAATGACTATTAATTGATAAGGGTAGTCGATGAGCAAGTATCGTTCCAGCCGTGCCATTCTCGTATTGGAAGCGCCATGGGAACTGGATGAGGATGATGCCAACCGCAGCAGTGTGCTTCCCTTTATCGAAGGTGTAGCGAAACTGACTGGTGATACGGAAGTTCACTATGCCAATTTTTATGATAAAAAGAGTTTTAATAAGGCGCTGGATTGCTTGTGCAAGGGCGATTTTGAAAACCGTACGGTCTATATAGCGGCGCACGGGTTCAAGAACAAGGTTGCAGGAGTCCCGCTTATAGACTTGTTGGTGCAGGTGGGTGAGAAGTCAAAAAAACACCGTATAACAGGGGTGGTCTTGGGCTCGTGTTTCGTTGGCGAGCATACCGTAGCGATGGAGGTGTGTCTCGAAGAGTCGGGGCTGCGCTGGTGTGCCGGCTATACCCCGGCTGCCAACTGGCTCGATGCGACTCTGATCGACTGTGCACTGATTGCTCGGATGTCCGCAGTTGAGGAAAGCGTTTTCTATGACCGTGAACTCATAGCGAGCGAGCTGGCCGAATCGATTCGCCTCTTTGCCGACGACTACATTATCGGTATCGATTACGAAGATAATGACGTTCGCCTTTGTGACGCTCTGCGCTTTGTTGCACAGCCGTGTGGCCGAGGGCATCGTGCGCGCGACATTACCGAAATGGTATGGCGCTTTAAGAATGAAGAGATCTGATTGTGTGCATACTCGACTAGCAGCCTACCACGATGCCGTATACACCCAGGCAGAGCGGGAAGCGCAGTTTGGCATGTTCGAGCTGGTCACCCCGAGAGATCGGCGCGAGGACAACGATGCCCTTATCAATGCCGCTCAGACGACCCTGCATGCCCTGGGCTATCCCGCGACGATGCGGATCGCCGTTTCCCTGCTGCTGCTGGCGGAAGAAGTAATGCCGCTCGACGCCGAGCGGCTGCGTAAAGCATTTGGTGAAGAGATCGCTTGCTTGGTAGAAGCCAGCCGTGCCGTAGGCGAACCCGGCAATGCGAAAGATTGGCACGCCTCGCTGGAAAAGTTCGCCCAAGCCCCAGCCGATTGCCAGACCCTGCGTATGGCGCTTATCCATGCTGCCATCGAACGCGGCCCCGAACCCACGCCGCAGATGGACTTCTGGTATGCCGAAGCTTTGGCCCTGCCGGCCGCGCACCCTGGGCTTCGTGCGCAGGTCATAGCCAGGCTCGAAGCCGACATGGCGGCGTTGTACGCGCAATGAGTGGTGCTACGCCGCCAGGCCCAGGAGGCACGGTTTCGCTAACTGCCCGCAAGCCTCTCGAGGTTAAGAAAAATTTTTTCGCTCTCACCCTAAAGTCCTGCCGACAGGTGCCGTTAAACAGGGTAACGGCCAACGGCGCCGTTGAGGTAGGCCCGAGATGCTGGGCCAGGAAAACAAGGTTCAGTGGGCCCGCCAATGGAGCCCTCAACGAAAAGAAGGAATGACCCATGTCAGTCATCAATACCAACATCACATCTCTGATTGGCCAGTCCAATCTGCAGAAGAGCCAGAACGCTCTGCAGACTTCCATGGAGCGTCTCTCCTCCGGCCTGCGTATCAACAGCGCCAAGGACGACGCCGCCGGTCAGGCCATCGCCAACCGCATGACCGCTCAGATCACCGGTCTGAACCAGGCACAGCGTAACGCCAACGACGGTATCTCCGTCGCTCAGACTGCCGAAGGCGCACTGAACCAGATCAACGACAACCTGCAGCGCATTCGTGAGCTGACCGTTCAAGCCCAGAACGGCACCAACTCCGACAATGACCTGCAGTCCATCCAGGACGAAATCACCCAGCGTCTGGCTGAGATCGACCGTATCTCCTCCGAGACCAACTTCAACGGCGTCGATGTGCTGGCTCAGGACCGTGAGCTGCAAATTCAGGTCGGTGCCAACGACGGTGAAACCATCAGCGTCAACCTCAAGGAAATCACTTCCGCTACGCTGAACCTGGCTGATTTCGACGTGCGCCGGGTTGTCGAGGTCAACACGGGCGATCAGGTTCAGTCCATCGTTTCCGGTGATCTGCCTGCGGTAACACCGACCACTACGTTCGGCACTGCTGATGATGTCGATGTAGTAATCTCAGCTGGCGGCGTGGTTGCTCCGGATGGTGAAGATCTGGGTGCTATCGTTGGCGCTGCCACAGCTTCCGTTCAAGGCTTCCAAGTTTCTGATAGTGGTCAGCTTTATGCTCAGATCGAATATTCTGGTTTTGAAGCCGATGGCACAACTCCTGCTACCGAGACCCGCTTTGTAGCTATCAGTGCTTCCAACGTCAGTGCAGGCGGTACCGTTGATCTGTCTGGTGCGGCACTGACCACCACCACCATCGACAACGGTCAGCCAGCCACTGCAGGTCAGCTCACCTTCACCTTAGAAGGTCAGCCGGTCACTCTGTCCGAGAACTTCGACAATGCTCCGGCCGGCACCACTTCATTCGTTCAGGACGGCGATAACCTCTACATCCAGGTGGTCGATGGCGATGACACCCAGCTGTACGCCGTCTCGGCTAGCCAGATCTCCGCTGGCGGCACCGTGACCTTCGACTTTGATGGGGTTACAGCCGATTTCTCTGCGACCACAGTGAGTGTCGATGCTTCAGCGCTCGAAGGCACCCTGCGCGAAGTGCTTGACGAAGACGGTGTAGGCACCGGTACCTACGTTGACGATCGTGGCGAGGCAGGTCTGTTCCTCGCCGCCATCAGCGCCGGCGGTACTGCCACCGTGCAGGAAGCAACCTACACCGACGCTCAGGGCGCTCAGCAGAGCGTTGAGATTCGCTTCGGCGGTATCGATGGTCAGACCAAGTTTGCCACCATCCAGAACGAAGCCGGTGAAGACGTCAACTATGCCGTGACTGGCGCCGGCACCGATGCCGACCCCTACGTGGTCGACATGGATCAGCAGGTTGCCCTTGGCCAGACCGGCAACCCGCTGGCGGCTCTGGACGCAGCGCTGAACAAGGTGGACAGCCTGCGCTCCGAACTGGGTGCCGTGCAGAACCGCTTCGAGGACGCCATCAACAACCTGCAGACCAACAGCACCAACCTGCAGGCTGCTCGTTCGCGCATCGAAGATGCCGACTACGCAGTGGAAGTGGCCAACATGACCCGCGCGCAGATCCTGCAGCAGGCCGGCACTTCCGTACTGGCTCAGGCCAACCAGATCCCGCAGAACGTGCTGTCCCTGCTGGGTTAATTGCCAATCTGAGCGTCACACGCCAAGGGCTGCAACGGCCCTGGTAACGAACAGGCTCCCATTTGGGGGCCTGTTTTTCGTTTTGGCATTTGCGCTGCCGAGTAATCTAGTCTTGACCTTTTTTTATTAATCCCAAGGAGGCTTGCGTGGCCGTGCGCACATACTCGCAGCATCAGGCTGCCAAACCTTCAGGCAAGACGATCAAAACCATCATGGGTCTGCTCAACGCCGGTGATGCTGCTGAAGCAGGGGAACGCCTGGAGGCGTTGATCAAGCGCTATCCGCAGGATCCTCAAATCATCGGCTTGTATGCTCGAGCGCTGCAAAAGCAGGCGCATTTCGCTGAAGCAGCAGCGCTTTATCAGCGTGCTCGCCAGGCGCAGCCCAGTAATCCGGAAATTCTCATCAATCTGGCGCAGTGTCTGAGTAAGCAGGGCGACACCGCACAGGCGTTGGCTTTACTCGAGCAGGTGCTGGAAAAGGCGCCGGAGCATGTCGAGGCGCTGGCAATCAAGGGCGACGTATATCGAGACAGCCAGCAACTGGTCGCGGCGGTCGACTGCTATCATCGAGCACGGGCGCTGGATCCCAAAAACTGGAAATTGCACGTGGCATTGGCGCATCTCACCACCTTCGTGCCTGATGATGCCATCTTCGAGGTGCTGCCGGCCCGCCTTGACGCTGATGACCTGACGCCCAAGGAGCGAGCCGATCTGCACTTCGTGCTGGGCAAGGCCTACCTGGACGTGGCGGATGACGAGCAGGCATTCGCGCACTTCCAACAAGCCAACCGGTTGATGGATGAGACCCTGCCGCCGATTCGGGCCGAATTGGAGCGCCGCTTGAGCTTCACTCGGCGCTACTTCGGCAAGGCGCTGTTCGATGGGTTGGCGCCATGCAGTCTCCAAGATCGACCGCAGATCATCGTGGCCGGCCTGTCACGTTCCGGTAAGAGCCTGGTGGAATCGTTGTTTCGCGGGGTGGAAGGCGTCACCTTGGCTGGCGAGGAGCTGGTACTGGGGCAGTATGCCGAAGAGCTGCTGGAGCCCTACGAGAGACATCTCGGTGAGTATCTTTCCCAGCTGACGCCCGAGCGGCTTCGCCAGGATGCGGAGGGGTATCGCCAACGCCTGGGAGTCGAGGATACCGTCAAGATAACCACGGTGCCGGGCGACCTGTGGTTCCTCGGCCTGATAGGGCTGTGGATGCCCAATGTGCCGATCATCTTCTGTGTGCGTAATCTTCTCGATCTCGGCATTACGGGTTATTTTCATCAGTACCTCGTGCCGGAGGGCTACCGCTATACCTACGACTTGCACCAGATGGGCCGCCAAATTGCCTGTTCCGAGAAAGTCATGGATCACTGGACCCAGGTGTTGCCCAACCCGGTGTATCTCGTTGACTACGAGGCGCTGACCCGGGATCCACACACGGTTATGAACAATTTGCTGGGCGATCTCGGCCTGCGGCGTAGCGAATCTTATGAAGAACTCGTGGCTGCCAATGCTGACATGCTCAATGATATCAGCCCCATCGTTTCGCTGGACGCCCCGATGCCTGTCACGGATCGTTTCAACGGTATCGGTGAGCGATTCCGCGACAAGATCGAGCCGATGATTGAGGGGTACAAGACCATCGCCGATGCGTTTCCACGCCTGGAGCATCCTGCAGTGTTCGATCAGCCCCTACCGGAGAAACTGCGAGAAGAAGTGCAGCGGGAAGACAAGCCGAGCGAGTCGGTCAGCTTCGATTGGCAGCTTCCGGAGCGAGTCGTGGCCATCGACAACGGTGGGCAGTTACTGTCAGCCGCCAACGTCGACGCCCTCTTGGAGCTGAACGCATTCGAGGTGATCGCATTTGATCCACCAAGTCGGCTCGCATTGAGTGACGAGGTAAAGCAGAACCCTCATGTACAACACTTTGCCCATGCCACGTTGGGTGACGGGCAGCCGGCGACACTTCATGCCTGTCTCGAGCCGTCATTCTCTGCCAGTTTGCCACCGCTTGCTTCCTCGCAGTTACCCGAGGGGCAGCGACAGGGAGCGAGCGTACTCGCAAGACTGCCGCTGACCACTGTGGCGCTGGATGCCATCGAGGGGCTGAACACTGTCGATTGGCTGTTGCTGGATGATCGTCATGACGGTATGGCAGTGCTCGAGAACGGTACCCGGACATTGACCAACACGCTGTTACTGCAGGTGAGGGTCACCTTTCAGCCGACCCACGAGCGTCAGCCGAATCTCGCTGAAGTGAGCCACTGGGCGGCGCGGCACGGTTTTCGCTTCTATCGGCTGCTGGGTTTCGATTATGCACAGTGCATGCCGCCCCGGGCGGAGCTGCCTATTCAACCCGAGGCCACGGAGCTGCAGCGGGCTCACGCCCTCTTCATTCCTGACCATGAGCGCCTGGCAGCGCTGAGTGATACTCAGCGGCTCAAGTTGGCCTTCGTGCTCGATACTGTGTACCAGATTCATGACCTCAGCTATGACCTGCTGCATGCGATCGGTGGCGGAGTGGGTGAGAACTATCTCAAGGCCAAGGGCTTTTTCGACCGTGACAGGTTCGGGCTGCCCGCAAACGAGTTATTCGAATTCCGCAAATCTCTCCGGGGTGGCGACCTGGATGGCCTTGCGGGACAGCTGAACGACTGGGCCAAGCGGTTTCCTCAGAGCGCGCAGGTACGCAGTCTTCGCGGAGTGATGGCTTCGCTTGCGGGACTGGACGACATGGCTGTCGCCCATATCGATAAGGCCATCGAGCTGTCTCCTGACGATGTGACGATTCGTTTGGATGCCATTGAAGTGCTGCTCAATGCCGGCTTGTGGTGGGAGGCGGAGCAGAACGTCCGCCGGCTTGAAGCGAGATGTCCCAAGCATGAGGGGGTGATGCGTGCCGTGCTGCAGGTGATGGCTGCCAGCCCGTTGCAAAGTACTCCGCTTCTGACGGATGGCTTGGCCAGGTGCGAGGAGCTCTTGCAAGCCTGCAGCGAGCCCGATACGGAGCTATTGCGTGTGAGGGCCTCTCTCTTGGCCGGACTCGGCCGTGTTGAGGAATCGCTCGAGGACATCGACCGCGCTTTGACGTTGAGCGAAGAGCAAGCTGTCTTTGTACGGGCTTCACTCTATTTACAGCAGGGTATCGTTCGGATGGAGGCGGGCGACTCGGCCGGTGCCTGTGAAAGCTTCTGGAATGCTTCACGGCTCCGTCCGGCATCTCGGGCAACACAGCTGGCGAGTAAGCGCCTGGACGTAGAGTTGAGTCATGCCGCTGGCGCATTACGCAAGCTGGGCGACCTGCATCAGCACGTTCGCGAATTGAAAAGGGAGTACAAAAGCAGCTTCAAGCCCTCTCGATTCGGGTTGCTGAGCCAAGGGCTGGAATCAGTATGGTTGCCCGGTCAGCGCCAAACCGAGGCACGGCTTGGGGCTTACCGACTCGAGCGCTACCTGCCAGAGTCGGCACGTGCCCTGGATATCAGCTGTGGCGCGGGATTCTTGCTAATTGGTATGGCAGATAAAATAGGCCACGGGGAAGGAGTCGGCCAGAATACGTTCGACATCAAAGTTGGTGAGGCGGTGGCGGAGCACTTGGGTATTGAACACATCAAGTTATCCGAGATGGATTTTGTAGATTACCACCCAGCCAAACCCTTTGATTTGGTGATCGCAAGTGATGTCCAGCCAGATCTCTATGTGGAAAAACTCCAGACTCTATGTGCAAAGAGCGCTATCGTACTGCTCGAGAGTCAACCAGGGCGTGAATTGGTCAGCATTGAAGGTGGGTTTGGCGAGACGGTGGCGCTTATAGAGAATTTGGGCTTCTCCGTGCTGGAAAGGGGTGTGCTGTGCGATGACGGCATAAACCAGCGTTTGTTTAGCATCCTGGGAAAGTCATGAGATGATGCAGATAAAGCGACTGTTTTCTCGGGGTCCGGCGGCTCTATGCCCGCGCCCATGCGCTGCAAACCGCCTCGGGCGCTACTGCACATGAGTGAAGCAGACTACCAGCGCATTATCGATGCGCTGCAAGACCTCATCGACGAGACCCAGAGCACCCTCGAGCGCTTCGAGACCTCCGGCATGGACGAGAAGATGTTGGAGGACTACGAGAAGCTGCTGGAAATTCTCGATCAGGCCGTGAAGCAGCAGCGGGAGCATACTTTGGCGATGCTGCGCCTTGTCGGCTGATAGGCACATTCTTCCTAGGCTTCACGCTAATACGCTTTTTTCTAAAGTTAAATCTCCTTTGGTCGATAGGGTACATATGAGCCAAGGAGATTTGATGAATGAGAAGGAAGCATGCCGCGTGGGTATTTCCCCTGGCCCTCTTGCTGACCGGGTGTTCCGCTTCCGGGCCATCCGACGAGGCCATTCGTTCCTGCATCCTGGATGTGACGGACTACGAAGCGGTTGGTGTCGAGAAGAGCAACGTCGTCATGGGTATGGGCATCGGCAGCTCACTCATCGAGGCGATTGCCATCCACAACGTGATCAAGAATTCCGATGGCCGATGGCTGGTCCATTCCGTGCTGACGATTGGTGCTCGCGATAGCGACAGCACCGACTCTGACAATGTCGCCGTTGCGCAACTGCTTGGCTTAGAGATTAGAAATGGGTTCTTGCTGCAAGACGTGCCGGTAGATTACGTGTTTGCCGAAGGGCGCCATGGCTGGTCCTGCTTCGAAGTTTGATAGCGGTTACCGTGGCGCAATAATTTCACCATTATTCAACGAAGAGAGGAGGAGCATATGCTCGTAAAGAAGTACTGGGTAGTGGCTGTCACACTGGGGCTTACCATCGCTGCAGCTCCCGCCGCGGCTTTCGAATGGAAGTCTGGATGGGGCCAGGGCGTGTCGGAGTATAGCGTCAGCGATGGTAATCAGAACGAGCTGTATATCGCCTGTCCCAACTACGACGGGTATGTGACGGCCTATGCCGTCATCCAGGGTGTGGAGTTCAGTTCCGAAGGGCAGGGGTTCGACGTCATAGTCGATGGTGAACGTTACAGCAATCCCTTCAATACTGAATGCCGTGTCTGTGCGGATATCTTTCATGGTTTCTGGGAAGAGCTGCGTCGGGCAAATCGGCTCAGGATTGCCGCCGATGGGCTTGAAGCCAACCTGCCCGTACGCGGTGCTTCAGAAGCGTTGCCGGCCTTGGACGATCCGGCGTTCAGCTGCCATACGGAATGGTAGCGGGAATGGATAGTACGTGTGAGCGCGGTGGGCACGTAGATCGACCGGGACACTGCCTTTGGGCAGTGTGCCGGTACTCTTTCAGCCGGCCAGGGCCGCTAGGGGCCGGACTGGGAAAGCTCTGCTTGACGGCAATAGGCTAACGCAGTGCTCAGGTACGCTTGTTCTGGGCGAGTCGCTCCACGTTGAGCGCAATCGACAGGATAATGATCAGGCTCTCCTTGGCCAACGACATGAAGATGACCGAGAAGTATGTCGTGATAAGCGTACTGATCATCGCTGAAAGACCGGAAACGAAACCACCAAAGTAGCTGAACGCGACAGCGAAGAAGGCCATCAGGCTCAATATGGCGCCGATAAACCAGGACAAGAAGATCAGGCCGTCCCAGGCGGCGCGCAGCCAGTCGAAGACGGGGAACTCGGAGCGACTGCTGACCAGTTTCTGGGCTTCGTCCTGCTTGCGCATGTCGGCCAGGCGCAGCGCGGCACCTTTCCAGATACTCCAGGGAATGACAAAGAAGCGCACCACGCAGATGAGCAGGGCACTGATAGCGGCAGGAATGATGGCGGTGGCAATATCGTTCTTGAGTTGAGACATGTCTTTTCCTCGAATGCTAATGTTTACGTCGGTTGGATTGTCGTGACACCAGAGTGAGCTTCCTAGGGAAAGACAAACTCGATGGATTGTCTCGGGGTTAGGTCGCTGACCGTTCCCGTTCGGGTTTCCGTGTTTCCGTCAATGGTGATGGAGAGTTCATAGGGGATGGGGCTGGAGTTGCCGTTACAGCGTCGAAACAGAGAAACGGTGGCCATGTACGCTCCCTCGGGGGCAGTGCCGGCATCCCAAAAGATGTTTTCCACCGGGTTTTGCAGGCTGGATATACAGCCGGCGTTGGAGTCCACATCGAGCTGACCGCCGGAATAAGTGGAGACGTTGTTAAAAAAGACAGTGTCTCCGCTGGGGTCGGTGACCGCTAGATCCAGATCATCGCGGCTGTTCCAGCGCAGGGTGACCTGGACGTCGCCGGTTCCTAACAGCGGCTCAGCCCCAGTACCTTCAACGGCAATGAACTCCCGTGGTGGCGTGGCGGTCTCTGCGGTGGTGAGGGGGCCGATTTGACTCTGCGTTTGCGGCCAAGTCAGCGGGAATCGTTTCCCATGGTACAACGCAAGCCACAGACCGAGCAGCGCCAGGCCGCCCAGCAGCAGCGGCAGCATTACAGGCACCACCCAGCGCCGCCGCGGCTTTCGGGTGGCGGTGCCGGGCTGCGGTATTGTCGCCGCTGCGCTGATTGCCGAGGCAGCCGGTGCCGTCGTTCCCAGTGCTTTGACGGGCACCCACCGGATCAGCACCGGATCGCCACCCACCGAGTAGCAAGCTCCCTCGGCGGGTTGGGAAGGCAGGGCGCGTAGCTCCCCGGCGGCCGGGTCGCCGCGCAGCTCGAGCGCCTCGACCAGGCTGGCCAGCGCCGCCAGGCGCTGGTTCAGCCGCTCATCCAGCCGGGTTTGCTCTGCAGCTGAAAGCGCCTCCCTTCGCTGTGGCTGGCCAGGCAGCTCGCTCCACCATTCCAGGCAGCCGTCTCTCCCCACCCGCGGCGTGGCGAAGAGATTGCCAATGCTCGGTGGACAGTGGCGGTGGATCAGTGCCTGGCGGCGTGCCGGAAGCCCCGGGTCGACGAGGGCGTAGCCCTCGTCACGTAGCAGGCGCTGCATGATTGCCCTCTCTGGCAGTGCGGCGAGCGCTTGGCATCACGGCGTGTAACCCAGGCTCTGCTGCAGGCGGTCGACCTGCTGTTGCAGCGCTTCCAGGTGGGCATGGCGCTCGCTGAGCGCTTCCGCTTCACTGGCCGAGGGGCCGGGGTCGGCGGCCATCTGTCGTTCCAGATCGTTAAGCTGATGCTGAAGCCCCAGATGATCCTGGGAGCGGCGCTGCAGGCGGGTCACGAGCGCCTGAACGTTGCGCTCGAGTTCGTGGTGCTGCTGGTTGGTGATGCGCAACTCACTGCGTGTGGCACGCTGCTGTTCGGAGATCTGGCGGTGGATCTCACGAAACAGGGCGTTCTCCTCCTGATCGAGTTCGACCTGCTGTTCACCGGCATCGATGCGGGCGCGATAGCCGCCGCCGGCATCGCAGGAGAGCTTGGCGACTAGGCTGGCGTCGCGATTGTAAGGGTCGCAGGCCTCGGGCGTGGTGGCGCAGCCGGCGAGCAGTGCCAAGCCACCGGCGGCGGCGAGAAGGCGGATCTTCATGTGGCTCTCCTTAGCCCAGGGTAATGGCGGAACGCATGCTGTAGAGGTCGTCGACTTCCTGCTGCAGGGCCAGCACCTGCTGGTTCATCGTGTCGATTTCCTGCTCGACCTTGCTCAGTTCTGCGGGGCTGGCATCCTTGCGTTCCAGTTGTGCCACTTCTTCGTATTCCGATACGGTACGCTGCATGTTGCGCAGATCGCGACGCAGGATATCGATATTGCCGTCGATGGCGGCCAGTTCGCGCTGGGCCTCTTCCTGGTTGACACGCTGCTCGGTAATCTCGGTCTCGAGGCGCTCGATACGGGCACGGTCGTCGGCCATGACCTGGCGGGCGGTCTCTGTCCGCGCGATGACTCGTTGAGTGTCTGCCTGAATATCTTGGCTCATGACCTCGAGGCGCTGGGTGGTGGAGGCGTATTCGCTGCGGCGCTGATCCAGATAGAAGTTGGCGCCCATGGCCACACCACAGGCAGCCAGACCCGCGATGACGGCGCACTGTCCACGATTGCTGGTGCCACTGAGCATGCAGGTGGCAACGCCTACCGCAGCACCGGCGGCACAGGCCTGGAAGCCGGACTTGCTGAAGAACTGGGCGTCGTTGCCCTGGGTCAGGCGCGGGTCCGCGTTGGTATTGCCGTTGCTATTGCCCAGCATGGTGCTGCCGGTGCTGGCGCAGCCGGTGAGGAAAAGGGTGCCGGCCACGGCAGAGCCGATCAGCAGCTTCTTGAAGGAGGCCGAAAGAGTGAGTGTCATTGGTGTCGTTCCCTTGCGTACGGGTTAGTGTTAGTGGTTATTGCTCTGCCATGGCCTTACAGCTTTCCAGCCAGGCCTCGGCAGTGATGCGCTGGTTCTCCAGGTAATGGAGTTGATGCTGCCAGTAGGTCTGTAGATAGGGGCCGAGCCCGTTCAACTGCGGGTTGCGTGCGAGAATCTCGCTGAATACCTCGACCTGTTGAGCGATAGGCTCGCTGCCGTAGAGAGTGGCCGATTCCACTAGGCTGCTGGCGTAGTAGCGACTCAACCCTTGCAGGCGCTGCTCCTGCTCGGTCAGCCGCGCCTCGCGCATGGCGCAACTGGCATCCGGGTTGTCGCCTTCACAGTTGAGGCGGTAGTTGTCGGCCAGGAAGTCGAAGAAGACACCGTCATCCTCGAGTTTGGTGCACAGGAAGGCACCTAGATTGAGGCTGGCGCGGATGGCTTGGTTGCGGGCTTCCTCCTGGCGCTGGTTGCTGGCGCGCAGTTGGCGCTCAAGCGTCTGCAGTTGTTCCTGTAGGGCGTCGTCCTCTATGCCGGAAGCCAGCTCGGCCAGCTGTACCACCGTGCCCGGCGAACCGTCGAGCTCGTTCTCGCCCAAGCCCAGCGCCGCCCAGTTCTCCTCGATGGCGGCGATGCGCTCGCGGGAAGTGAGGGTAGGGGCGACCAGCGCCAGGCGCAGGCCGGTAGCGCGGCCGCGGTTATGTCCTGCGCTGCTGCTTGTGTTATTCGAGGCATAGTAGGGTTCTTCGCCACGCAGGGCGCTGCGCAGGTCCTCACGAGGTGTGAGGTAGCTGCCGCCGCGTACCACGAAGCCACCGGCTTGACCGTGCTGGCGGTCCAACTTGTTGAGTCGGAAGGGCTCGAACATCATCTCCGCGGCATTGCCCAACATGTCGTGCAGCCCCAAGGGGTTGGGTGCGAGCAGACCCGCCAACTGAAGCTGCCCATTGGAGGACTGTGCTCCGGCGAACCATTCATGGCCATTGATCCCTTCTGGCATGGGGTAGCGGGTATCGCGGTACTCGGCGGAGCTGACCTCGAGGCCGCCGCGAGCGGCAAACTCCCATTCGACCTCGGTGGGAAGGCGCATGAAGCCCTGCGCACCATCCTCCATGGGCAGTGTCTCCGGGGCCTGTTCTCGCAGCCACAGGTTGTAGGCATCGCTGAGCTGCATGGCGTCGAACCAGCTGAGCCCTACCTGGGGCAGGCGCTTGCGATTGGAAGGTGCGGGGCATTCGTCGGCCATGAGTGCCTCGTACTGCAGTTCAGTCAGCTCATATTTGGCCAGCAGGTAGTGGCGCGATGAGCCGCCGTCTTCGCTGCTGAAGCTGCCGGAAATGAAGGCGGGACGGCTCTGCTCTACATAGCCCCAGCCAGTGCCGTCTTGGCCGACATGCACCGGAAAGTCATCCAGCGGGGCGCTGGCGGGTACGTGCACCTGCCGAAACGCCATGGCGCCGTTGCAGGGCAGTGGCAGGATCACGTCGTCATCCAGCGGCGCGGGATTGTAAAGGCGCTCGGGCCACGGCTCTTCGGCATTGGCAGTCGCTGCCAGGCCCAGGCAGGCGGCCAGTGCGACAGACGGCACGATGAAATAGCATTCAGGCTTCACGTAGACTCTCCGCGGGCTGGATGCCGAAGGCCCGAGCGACGCCGATGGCGGCCACCGCGAGGGCGACGACCAGGGTCAGGGCCAGGGCGATCAAGGCATGGGTGACGGTGATATGGCTGACGACGCCAGCCGCCAAATGGCTGGTGGCCAGGGCACGGTTGAAGAGCGCGGAACCCAGCGCAAACAGCGCAAGCCCAGCGGCGAAGGCGATCAGGGTGAGCAGGCCAACCTGGGCGGTGACAAAGGCAGCGACTGCATGCTTGTGGAATCCCAGCAGTCGCAACACGGCATACTCGCGTCGCTTGCGGTCGATATTGGCCATGAAGGCGCCGGCCATGGAGGCGAGACAGCCGATCAGTGCGGCGGCGGCGATCACCCCGAAGATGAGCCCGAGTACACGGTTGATGGCACGCACGCTTTCGATTTCTGCCAGCCGGCTGGCGGTGTCGATGCGCTGAGCCTCCAGTGCCTGCACGACACCGGCCACTGCGTCGCCGTCGCTGGCGAAGATGCGCGCGCGGGCAAAGCGTACCGGATAGTCGTCTCGCTGGGTGCCGCTCACGACACCCAACAGCGGGCTGGGGTGGCCATCGCGAAAGCGCTCCAACTCGATCAGCAGCGGTAGCTCGACAAAAGCCGCAGGGCGGGGGAAACGCGCCGCCGGCAGTACGTCCAGTACGCTGACCTCAAGACGACCGCGCTCGGCCTGGCCGTCGAGGCGACGGCTGGCCGCCAGGGTCAGTCGCTCACCCGCGACTGCTTCCAACCTGCGTGCGGCGGGTTCACTGAGCACCACGCCGCTGCCGACCGGAACCAAGGCGGATTCGCCCAACAGGGGGTCGCCCGCGGCCGAGGGGATCAGCTCGATCCCTTCGAGGAAGTGCTGACGGTCGCGCAGCAGGTCTGCCTGGGTATTCAACGAGCGGGTCTGGCCAATGGCGAAGCCGACTCCGGGCAAGGCGCGTATCTCCTCCAGCCAGGCCTCGTCGTAGCTGCCGCTGGTCAGCATGCGTACTTCCAGGTTGCGCGGGTCGTCAAGCAGCTCGCGCTGCAGTTGGCTGACCACGCCGTGCTTGAGACCGAACAGCAGCAGCAAGGGGGCGATCACCGCTACCAAGGCGGCGGCGATACATAGTGAGACGTAGCGATCGTGCCAGAGGTCCTGCAGCGCCAGGCGCAAGACCAGGCGAGTACGGTTTGCCAGCGAGGCTCGGTTAGGTGTCCGGCGCAAAGCGACATCCTCCCGGCGTCAGGGTGGCAGCCAGCCGTGGCAACTGGAAATGGGTAACCAGGGCCAAATCGTGGGAGACCACCAGGGCGGCCATCTGCAGCTCCTGAACCAGCGAGACGATCAGTCCGAAGAGCCGTTCACCGGCTTGTGGGTCCAGGGCGGCGGTGGGCTCATCGGCCAGCAGCAGGCGGGGCTCATGGGCCATGGCACGTACGAAGGCGGTGCGCTGGCGCTCGCCGATCGACAGCGCTCCGGGGCGCTTGTCGAGCAGGGGCTCCAGGCCCAGAACATCGCAGGCGTGGGCTACCCGCTCGCTGTGTACCGGCATCCCCAGCAGGCGGCGTGGCAGGGCGATGTTGTCGCGCACGCTCAGGAAAGGCAGCAGGCCGCCGCTCTGCAACAGGAAGCCCAGGTCGCGTGAGCGGATCTCGGCCAAGGCGCGTTCGTTACGGGCTTGCAGCAGTGCGGTCAGGTCGGTGCGCTCAGACCCCAGAGTGAAGCGTTCGAGCGCTGTCGGGGTCAGTAACAGTCCGATGGCCTCCAGTAGAGTGCTCTTACCGCAGCCGCTGGGGCCGACCACGGCCATGACCTCGCCGGTGGCGAGCTCCAAACTGGGCAGGTGCACTGCATGGCCGGCTGCTCCCTGGCCGCGTGTGATGCTGAGTTCTCTAAGCGAGAGCATAGGGTCGGCTCGCATAGGCTCAGGGCATCATTTCCAGTGGGACGGGGTAGACGTCCTCACGCGGGTCGGCGCCTTCGGCAAGGGTCACCCAGCGGTCCACGTCTTCGTTGTAGCGCTGATAGTGACGCAGTTTGGTGGCCAGGCGACGGATAAAGCGCTCCTGTTGCAGGCCATCCCAGCTCAGCCAAGTCTCTTCGTCCAGATTGAGCACTTCGCTCTGGTAAGGCAGCTCCTCCAGATATTCCCCCATCAAGCCCAGCTCGCCGAGACGCTGCCCCTCGCTCTGCTGCAGTTGATTGGGGTCGGCGCCCATGGCGGCGGCTACGGAGCGCAGGCGATCGAACATGTCGGTGGGGGAGATCAGGCCGGCGTTGGCGGCGTCGAGGATCTCGCCGACAGTGTCGCTCAGGTCGCTGAGTTGGCCCTTGGTGAGCAGGACGCGCACTTCAGTGGTGGGCAGGTGCTGGGCGATCAGGTCGCGGTCGCTGATCCATGCCTCGAATACCGGAGGTGCCTGGCTGCCGGTGGTCTGGCCGAGATAAGCCAGGCGCATGGCGTGGCCGATCAGCGCCAGTTCGTCGCGCAAACGCTGCTCGCCGGGGTCTTCTTCGGCCTCGTCTTCAGCGTGTAGAGCACTGCCGATGGCTTCTTCGCCCAGGTAGGCAGCATGGACCTGATCGGTGATAGCCGCCGCCAAGGCATCGACGCGCTGACCGAACAGAGCGACATCGCCGGTATCCACCGGATAGTAGAGCGAGGTGCCGGTGCCGGCAAAGGTGGAAAGGTTGCTGTACTGCCCTTCGGCTACCGCGTGGTCGCCTCGCCGCTCTCCAGCAGGGGTCTTCAGGTGCAGCGTGTAAACGGCGATACCATGGCGGGCGGCCTCAAGGCGTACCTGATCCGCGTCCAGTCCAGTGGAGGAACGCTCACTGTCGCCCTCGATGGCGCTGGCGTCGGTGATTAGCACGATGTAGCGCGCACCGAAGTTGCTCCACTCCACTTCGTCGATGGCTTGCATCACGCCGGCATAAGCGTCCTCTTCCCAGCCAACGGTGGAAGCCTGAGCCTCCCGCAGGTCGGCCACCTGGGCCATGAAGTCGCTGCCGTCCTCGACCTCGTTGGGGTCGGCGTACATCCGCGTCACGTATTCGATGTCGGGGGCGTGATCGACGCTGTCACGGAAGGAGATCAGGCCGAAGCGAACGCGCTCGGTAAGCTCCTCTTGTTCGATGCGCTGATAGATGCGCTCCACGGCCTCACGGGTGCGCTCGATGTAGGGGCCCATGGAGATGGTGGAGTCAATGACGAAGACCACACCGGCATTGAATTCGCGCAGCTGAGCGGAGACGTCGTCTGGGGCGTTTTCAACCTCGTTTTCGTCCGCCTCGCTGACCGAGGCAATCCGTAGCAGGCGGGTCATGAAGCCCGCCTCTGTCATGATCTCTTCCCCTTCGAGAATCGGCAGGAGGTAGAACTGCTCGTGCAGGTCGACGAAGTATTCGGGCTCCTGTGCAACGATGCCCGGTGCCTCACCGTCACGACGCAGTTGGGCGCGCAGCGGGGCAACCTGGCTTGAGGGCTCGAAGTCATCGAAGATCGTCATCAAGCCGTCGCGCTCTTCGAAGAAGATCAGTCGCCCACGGTTGGCAGGGTTGGTGAAGGCCAGCGTGAGTTGCATCTTCCAGTCCACGGTGCAGGCTGCCGGCAGCCAGCCACTGATGCTGCCGTAGCTGTCCGGGCCGACTTCCAGCCAAACTTCGCCGTTGTCTTCGCTACGCTGATACACATAGAAGCGGCTGAAGGTGGGTTGCAGCTCGCCGTCATGCTCGCCGGCCCGCTCCACCAGCTGGCAGCCGGGAGTGGTCAGAACACGCTGATGAAGGGTCTGCTTGCCCTCCTGAAGCAGCGGGCGCACGTCGGCGAAAGCCAGAGTGGCGCTCGCCGCCAGCGGCAAACCGAGGGCGAGGCTCAGCAGGTTCTTACGCAGGATCATCACTGCAGCTCCTCCAGGCGCTGGCTGGCCTCGGCATTGTCGGGATCGTGGCTGAGAGCTAAGTCGTACCAGAAAATCGCCGTTTCCGTGTCTGCTACCGGGAAGCAGGCGCTGGGTGCGTGCTGGGCCGGGTCGAACTCCCGGGCATAAGCCAAAGCAGCGGCAACATCGCCGCTGATTGCCTGGTGGGCGTAGAGGCGGCGTGCGATACCGCAGTGGGCGTTGTCCCGGGCCTCGCCGATCACTGCCATCATGTTGCCGGCCTCACTTCCGGCGCTGGTGCAGACATGGATGAACTCCAATTCACCCATCTCCTCCATACGCTGAAGTGAGCAGGGGCCGGCCGTTGCAGCAGCCTGGGTCGGTGCAGGTTCCTCGGGCGCTGCTGTTTCGGAGAGGTTCTCTTCGCCGGTTTCCTCGAGCAGGGGCTCTTCCTGAGGTGTGGCTTCACCTTCAACCAGGCTCTCGTCAACCGTAGTCTCGTCAACCGTAGTCTCGTCAGCGGCGGCGAGGGGCTCCTGGCCGCGCATGGCCAATCCGAACCAGGCGGCAGCTCCGATGATGGCGGCCAGAATGGCCACGGCGAGCAGGATCCACAGCCAGCGCTTGCTCTTACCGGCCGGCGCCGGTGCTGATTCGGGCCGTGCCGGAGCGGGCTCGGGCACGGCCTCGTGAGAGGTGGCAGGCGCTTCGATGGCCGACGCAGCGTCAGGAACCGTTACAGGTTCCGGTTGTGGTTCGGGGTTCGCAGGCGGGGCCTGGGGTGTATCGAGCGTAGCGCTGGCCTTGTAATCGGGAGCGGTTCCGCTGGCACCCGAGGACATCAAACCCTGGCCGATACGCAGGCGTGCTCTGCCGACCTGTGCACCGTCCGGTCCGTAGAGTCTGACCATGTAGGTAGCGTGAGGGTTTTCCAGGAGTGGGTCGACGATCGTGTCGTCCACGACGGCCGTCAGGCTTTCGTCCGCCCCCGGTTGCAACGTCGGCAGGTGGAACTTGAAGGTATTGCTGCGCCACAGCCCATCTTCCTGTAGGAAGTGTTCATCCTGATTACGCTGAATATCGAGCGAGAGTCCCTCGTTCTCTCCCTTCCAGCCGAGGAGGACTAGCTGGCCATGGCCAGGCTGGTTGGACTCTAGCGGTTTGAGTTCTACCTTACGCATGGGCCTTCTTCCTTATGGCAAACATCGCCAACACGTTGCCAAGACGCTCGTTCTGTTCGATGGTGATTTCTTGCGCGTCGTTGTGGCCGGCGTTTTCCTGGGTCATCAGGCAAAGCCCAGACAGCCAGTCGCCCAGATAGACCACTGCCTGGTTGACCGGCTGGTCTGGCAACTGTGGCAGGTTGTCATTGTCTATTTGCTGGCGCTCGTAGCCGAACAGGTGAGTCTTGGCACCGACTAAGCTATTGGGGCGCTGCTCGATCGGGCTGTAGTGGAAGCCGAGCCAGGCGATGAAGTCGCGCAGCACCAGCTGGGCAGCCAGCACCTGGCGCGACACCAGGCGATCGCGACGGGCGCCGCTCTGTATCCGCTGCAGCAAGGCCTCATGAAGCTTTTCCTGAACCTTCTTTCTGCTGGCTCCGGTGATCAGCTCATCGCCAAGCAGTTTCACCAGCTCGCGGTCGAGGCCAAGCATTCTCAGTAGGCCATGGCGCTGGGGCAGTTCACGGATATGCCCGACCCAGGCGTTGTAGACGGCGCGAGAAAAACGATGATCGGCGCTCTGCAGTACTGGTGCTTCTGGTTGAGCAGCGGCGGAAGCCGAGGCCTCGGCGGAGTCGTCGCCAAAGGGCAGGTCGCCAAAACCACCTTCCAGGCCAAACCCGCTGCTGCCATATAGTCCGGCATCGTCGGTGGCGACCGCCTCTTCATCGTTGTTGGTCTCAGGCAAGAGACTGTCTTCGCTGTCGCTGAGGTAGAGGTCGCGCACCAGTTCATCGGTGAGCTCGAGGTGATACTGCAATTCCCCCAAGGACGGCAGGCGCGTTTGAAGCTCTTTCCAGAAGCGTGTTGCGATCTCGCGCTTCTCTTTAACTTCTCTGGTGGTGTCGCCGAAGTGCCACTTAGCCAGACGCTCTGTTACCACTCGGCGTTGTGTCTCTTCCAACTGGCTTTCAATGCGGTCCAGCTTGTATTCGAGCCCGGCAATGCGCCCTAGATAGTCGCCGATACGTGCCATGCCACCATCGTCCAGGGCCAGCATGGCCTGCCAGGCTTCTGCGGGCTGCCCGACGTGCTTCAGTACCGACGGGCTCTCGACGAAGGTGGCCTGCATGCGCGCCAGGGCGTCAGCGGCATCGTCGTGGATGGCGACCTCGCGGCCCTGTTCGCTGACCAGGAAGGGCACCGGCAGCCGCGGCTTGCGTACCAGGAAGGTATTGTTGAAGGCTTGGGCCGGCGACCACTCCTGCATCCAGTCGTAGGCGCTGAAGCGCTCCAGCATGGTCATCTTGATCAAACCTTCCCAGCCCTCGCGCAATTGGCCGTCGGGTTGTTGCAGGCTTCCATTGATGCGTAAGTCGAACATGGTCAGCGCCCAGATCAACCCCGGGTCACGGCTGCCTCGTTCCTCGGCTGTTTTACCCTGGGTCTTCTCGATCCAGCGGGTCAGCACCGGCCCCACGCTGGTAACGTCGCTCTGCTTGCTGGCGCTGGTGCAGACCACCAGGCCGTTCATCTCCTGGCTGTCGGTATAGCGCTCGAAGAGATAGGCGACCTTGCCACGCAGCAACAGCTGGGAGAGCCCATCCTGACTACCGGGCTCACCGATCTGGCTGAGGTTTAGGCGGCCACGGTAGCCGGGGAAATCGAGCAGGTCGACGCGTTCGACGCGCGGATCCCGGGTGGGCTCCACCAGCGGAAAGGTCAGCTCGGCGGTAAGGGCGGCGAGCTGAGCCACCGGCAAGCTGACAGGTGCGCCAAGCTCGTCTCCGCTGGCGGGACAGACATCCAGCGGCTGGTCCTGGGCGGTACCCAGTCGCTCGAGGATGTCCACGTTCATGATGCTGTCGCGCTGGCTGAAGCCGTCACTATCGCGCACTACCAAGCAGCGCAGCGGGGCATAGACTCGTGGCGCATGCCCCAGGGCGGCCAATGATTGGGCCAGTTGCTGATAGAGCTTGGTCAGCCCGTCCTGCTCGCCCCACAGGATGGAGAACAGCGTTGCACGCTGATGGCTGTTGAGGCGCGGTGCCAGCTGGACAACCCTTGGCCAGTAGCGGGCGTTGAGCTTGCTGACCGACTTGGGGAAGCTCTCCTGCAGGTAGTCCCACAGCTCGACGACACCCTCCGGCGTGACGCCCGGCTGCAGGGCATCGCCGAGTTCACCCTCGTGAGGCGCCAGCATCGCGGCCACCTTCTTCTCGTCGATTTCGTAGGCGTCCTCGCGCTCGTGGTCGAAGTCGTTGAACCAGGCGTTGGCCAGGACCTTGGCAACCTCGATCTCGCTGAACAGCTTGAGCTCGACCGGGAACTCCGCGGGGCCAGAGCTGGCGGTACGGCTGAAGCGGGTGACCAGACCGGTGGCCTCCTTGCCGCCGCCGACCGGGTTGACGTGCTCGATGAAGTCCAAACGTGCCGGGCCGTACTGGGTCTCCAGCTTGCCGTTCTCCCCGGCAGCCAGTGCCGAGATGAGGTAGGACTTGCCCGCCTGGGAGAGGCCGAAGAAGCCTACCGTCATCGGTGTGGTGGCGGCCCGGGACAGGCTTCGTGCCAGGTTACGGGCACGGTAGAACTCGAGGCTCAGCTGGTCGGCTTCGCTGTCTAGGTTGGGGGCATTACCGCGCACCGCCTCGATCCACTCGATCGCCTCGCCGGCGCCATCATGAAAGGCCTGCCAGCCTTCGCTGAGTCGCTGCTGTTCGGGTGTCAACTGGTTCATGTCCGCTTCACGCTCCCGCTGTCCAGCCAATAGTTGGTATCGCCAAGCCCAGCATCGCTGAGAGTGTTGAGTTGAAGAATGAGGTCCTTGAGTCGAAACTCCCGACCATTACTCAGTTCGGCATTCATGACTTCCAGCCGGTCACTGGGCACAATCTGGCCTTTGGCTGCTTTTCCTGATGCCCTTTTTGTCGATTCATCGACCGCCTTAAGCTGCACTCTCAGTACGGGTAAGGGGTCGCCAAACTTCTCTGCCTGGGCCTCTGCGGCTGATAGTGTTTCCGTCCCGCGCGGCGTTAGGCCCAGCGTATAGAGCGGTGAGGCAGGCCAACGCTGCGCGGCCAACTGGCGAAAACCGATACGTAGTGGCCCACGCATCTCGATGGCAGGTGTGTGGCCATGCTCGTTTTCCAACTGGATGGCGGTCCCGTCCTCGTTGGTCGCGATGTCGCGATAGGTCACATCGGCATCGGGAATGGTGTTGTTGTTATCGATCAGGCCGATGTGCCGGACGGTCGAGTAGGGGCGCAGGGCCGCGGCGCGGAAGAAGAAGTTGGAGAGATTCCTCTGCGCACAGAGCAGGCAGAGCATAGCGCCCACCGAGGCGGTGCTCTTGGGATCGTCGATGCGGCCGTTGCGATGGAAGGGGTACCAGCTACCGGTGCGGTAACCCTGGAGCGGCAGGATGCGTCCCGGTGGCAGTGGCAGCATCTTACGCAGGTAAGCCTGGATGCCCGGCAGGCGGGAAGGTCTGCCGGTGATCAGCAGGGTATCGCACTGGTAGAGGAACACCACCTCGCAGAGTGAGGCTAGAGTCTTGCAGATGTTGAAGCGATCCTTGAGGAAGGCGCGATGTACCTCCAGCAGATTGACCGTGAGAGGAATGCTGAGTAGATCGAAGTCGATATCACCGCCAAGTTCGCGTCGCAGGGCGCTCTCCACATAGCGACGCACGGAGTCACTGATCGCTTGATCGCCAAGGCGCTCGCCGTAGCTGAGGGTTTCCGGCCCGCAGGGCAATTCGGGATTGAACGCCTCGTAGGCTTCCAGCAGGGCCAGCCCCAATGGGGTAAAGACCTGCAGGTTGAGCTGCTGGCGCAGTACCTGTTCCTGAGCGTTTGCCCCCTCCTGGCCGCAGAGTCGCGACATCATGGCGTCAGGGGAAGCCACGCCTGCCTGCTTGAGCGCCTCCTCGAAGCTGGGAAGGATGAAGAGCTGGATGATATCGAGCAGAATGTCGTCACCGGCAACCCGGAAGCCATCTCGGAATCGCTGCTCCGGTACCACGAAGACATTGCTGCCGCTGCTACCGCTGCCGTTGCGTTCCAGGTGGTAATCGGTGATCACCAAGTCGGTGGTGCCACCGCCGATATCGATGGTGCCGAGAGTGATGCGTTCCCGGTCCGATTTGCCGGAGCGGGCCAGGGTGGCGAAAAACTCTTCAGGGTGGCCGGCGAAGTTCTCCTTCACCTCTGTGTAGAGATAGACCAGCTGGCCGCAGGAAGCTTCGTCCCACTCCACACGTAGCTTCGGCATGGGTACACGAAGCGTAACGTCGGTGGCTTGGAATGGGTTGCTCTCCTCGACGTCGTTGTGCCAACCGAGGCTCTTCCATACCAAGGCCACAGCCTGCTCCAGGCGAGAAACCAGCAGGCTGCGCTCCGCCTGGGGCATGGCCGGCGGCACCGTGAGGGTGATAGAGCGTAACTGGCGCGGACGGTTGGTATGCCCCTGACGCACGCGCTGGGAGGGGCTGTTGGTCTGCATCAAGGCCTGGGCCAGCACCTCGGCCAGCATGAAGGTCATCAGCGAGCTGCGCGAGTAGTGCGGCTTGAAGACCGGCATCTGGTCATCTTCATCATTGAAAATGTACAGTGCATCACCCAGCTCGTTGATCAGATGCGAAAAGGGGGCGGCGGTGGCATGGGGTTCGGTATCGGTTCGTACATAGGCGCTGTTGAATCGCCAGCCGTGGCGATACAGCTCCTCGTCCCACAGGTAGCGTTTGGGACTGGAAAGACCGGTGGAGCCCTCGGTGCCGCGGCGGCGCCCGGCCAGACGACCCGCTTCGTCACCGACCCGG
Source organism: Halomonas sp. KM-1 (assembly GCF_000246875.1). Taxonomy (NCBI): domain Bacteria; kingdom Pseudomonadati; phylum Pseudomonadota; class Gammaproteobacteria; order Oceanospirillales; family Halomonadaceae; genus Halomonas; species Halomonas sp. KM-1. Next base: position 25,368 of record NZ_BAEU01000138.1, on the reverse strand, counting down.
GCGATGGTCGGCCACAGGAAGGCGTCGGGGCGACCGCTCTTGACCGAAAGGTGGTCCTTGCCGAAGAAGGTCTGGGAGAATTCGATTCGGCTCTCGAAGGGTTCGCGATAGACCCGCTCGGGGTCGACCAGATCTCGCAGTTCGAGCACATAGTTGTGCTTGAGCCCCATCCCAGACTGGCCGTGATCCTCGATCAGGATTCCGCAAGTGCGTGAATTGCCCACGTCCAGCACCAGATCGACAGGGATGGCCCCTTCGCTTTGGGCGATAACCTTGAGATCTGGAATATCGACCCGCGGGGCGGGGTCGCGGTGCTCCGCTTTAATGGGGCGGTGCAGCAGGCTCAGCATATTGAGGTAGTGGGCGAGATGCAGGCGTTCGCCCAGGGCTTCATCCATCTCCTGGCTGTCCAGCCCAGGGTTGGCCTCGCGAAATAGTTCCTCAAGCCATTCCTTCACCCAAGGCTGGTCCATAAACCATTTCATATCGATGGTCATGGTGGCCAGACGGAAGTTGGCTCCGGCACTGATGTCGTCATCGGTGGGACAGAGATAGGTCGTGTTGTCACGGCGCGGCAGGGTGCGGGTGTCGAAGGCCAGGGTCAGGCGGTGAGTGTGGCCGTCGAGATCCGGCTCTTTGAGCGCCACCAGGCGCATGCGTGCCCAGTTGGCCGGGCCTTCGTCGAACTTGCCCGGCGGACGGAAGCGCAGGAATGGAACGGGTAGCCAGGCGCCGTTCAGCTGCTCGAGGCTTGTCGCCATGGGCACGTCGAAGTCCGACTCTCGGACCGTCTCGATCTTGTCCTTGGCGCCATCCCTTTCGATGACATGAAACAGCTCACCGTTCTCCTGGTTGACCAGCAGACGGGTCAGCATCTTGTCGGTATTGGCCAGGTACTTGAATTCGCCCGCGGATTCACGGCGCGGGTCGAGCGTCAGGCCGAAGTCCATGAATTGGACGCCGGAGTGACTGACCAGAGTGGCCACCTCTTCGAACTTGATGATTTCTGGCAACATGATCGGTTAACCGTCCTGTTAGCTGGCTTTCCGTAACTGCATGGGGAAAGGTTCGTCGTCATAGCTGGCCGCGCAGGTGGCCGTTTCACCATCGGCCTGGTGGCATTGCACTCGAGGCATTTCGTAGTGACTGCCGTCCTCGCAGCGGGCCCTTTCTTGACCTTCCACCTGCAAATTACCGTCCTGCATGGTGGCGGATACCGGTCCTGCACAGGTCATCCCTGAGCTGCCACCGCGCTGTATGTACATGGCACCGTTGCCCTGCTCGAAGGTGTAGGTCACCTGCAGGGGACGACCGGTCTGGCTATCCATCACACCTGCGCCTCGCCAGTTACCGTTGAGGAAATCGGCCGTACCATCGGGGGCGTTGGCCGGCAGGGTCAGCGGCTCCAGGGTGGGGGGGATGAAGCCATCCGGCAGTGCTGGCGGAGTCGGCATATCGCCGACGAGGGGGAGCCCTTCGGCGAAGGGAGCCACTCTTTGATCGGCTGAGGCCTGGAGGTCGACACCGAGGGTGGAGTCGTCAGGCATGCTCGACTCTGGAGAGGGCAGGCCGGGTGTGCCAAGGGCGGGAGTGCGGCCACCGATGGCGGGTAGCGTTGGGTCGCCGTCCAGACCAGAAGAGGTCGGATTGGGGGCCGTCAGGCGTTGACCCGGCAATGAGCCACCACTCAAGCTATTGAATGGCCAGAAGTCCCAACCATGCTGCATCCGAGGGAGCGTGGCGTCTGGGGTGCGGGCGTCCAGAGAGGGAGTAGCAAGCGTCGGTGCGCCTGGCGAGGAGCAAGCCCTGAGTCCGAATAACAATAGCAACAGCAACAGCCCCAAAAGCAGCGGTAGCAGCCACCACCATCGACGCCACCAAGGGCGGACCGACGCCACGGGGGCGGGGCGAGGTTCTGGCTCCAAGGCTGTGTCAAGTGGGGCGATTGGTGCTGATAGGGGGGGCGGCGCAGTCTCCTCGGGGAGAGCCGAGGGGTAGAGGCAGAGCAGGGGATTGGCGTGCCGGTCGGCATCCGGGTGGATAAACCCCCAGAAAGTGAGCACTGGGGTGCCGTTGACGAGATAGACGAAACCTTCGTCTGGGAAGTGGCACACCCATTTCACTAGCCGGTTGAATACTTCATGGTCGCCGCTTTGTCCCTCATGAGGAGAGTGGCGAAGCGCAATGATATCCTGCCGGAAGGCCTCCAATTGAATGCGTGCGTCTTCTCGCTCCCCTTCGGTGGCACTGCTCCAAGGAATGACATCGCCTTCGATGTCGCTGTACCAGTCGGCACCCTCGCCCTGCTGGTCACGTTGAGGGATAGCCAAGTGTCGCTCTTTGCCTGGTAACCGACGTGAGATCACCTTGCGGAGCTGAAGCGCGGAATGATAGACCGGTTGACCCGTTTCGCCTAAGGCTCGGAATTGCTCGGTTTTTCCGCTATGCAGAAGAATTGCGGGCACGCCTCTCTCTCTCCTTGACTTGGCCTTCTGCGATGAGATCGCAGTCGAGTGAACTGCCAGGAGTCATAGGAAGAGCGCCAGACTGACAGCGCAAAGGTGTCAGGCTCTGGTGAAGGATTTCCTTGCACTTGCTATGTCGTCCCTTGCGTACTGTTCGGCCAGCTAGAGCTGGCTCTGCTTTGAATTCGTTAATATTTATATTTTAAATTAGCATGTTAGTTTATCTTAGGGAAGCGATACTTTCATCCAATTGCCTTCCGTCGTTGCTCACCCCCTGAAGAGCCCGTTTCTCCGCATTCATTCCCACTATCCGGCTGCTGGAGACGAGATTATTGCCCCAAAGATGACTATGGTACATCGTTTCGGGCGTGGTCTTATTTGACGTCTGCCGGTTGCTATTTCTTCGAAATGCTGCTGTGGTTTTCAGAGCCCCGCTAGGTGCTCAATGGTCCGAGCGTGGCATTCGTCTTTCGTGGAGGCTGGTGCTCTTGCCCCGGCACGATTTCGATGCCGCTTACACTGTGGCTATGCCGGCCCGGCCGATTCGACATGTTATACTGACGCTCCACCAGCCTAGTGGTTACGTGAGAGTCGATGACGAAAAGCAGGGAGCAGCGGTGGTACGTGCAGTCGCCCCGCAACGAGCTGGCCGCGGGGCGTGGCGGCCTGCGCACAAGGATGCAAACGCTGGCAAGCCTGTGGGCCTTCGCCTTCATCGCGCTGCTGGTGGTGGTGCCTTGGGCCTATGCGATCATTCCTCTGTTGGCTGCCGCCACGCTACTTCCCGCCTTGCTGATCTATGCGCCCCGTGTGCAAGGCGAGGGTGCGCTCGACCGCGACGATGCCTTCATGCTGCTAGCGCTGTTCAGCTATGGTGCGCTGTGGTGCCTGGACGTGTGGCGTAGCGGCGAATGGCCCGTGGGCGAGGGCAATCAAGGCATTTTTCTTCCGCTTTGGCCGATGCTGGCCGCGGCTTTACTGATGGCGCTGCGTATTTTCACGCCGGGGCCAAGGCTGCTGTGGCTGGCGGTGTCGTGCGGTGCCCTGGGTGCGGGAAGCATAGCGCTCTACGAGCGGCTGGTGCTGGACAAGGCACGCGCCAGCAACGATATGAACGCCATCCCTTTTGGCAATCTCTCCTTGCTGCTCGGTGGGCTATCGTTGCTCGGCGCGCTATGGTGCGTTCGCTCCGGCAGTGTGCGACGTCCGGCGTTGCTTGCGCTTACTCTGCTGGCGGCCATGGCCGGCATGCTGGGCTCGCTGCTCTCCGGTACCCGCGGCGGCTGGATAGCGGCGCCGCTGCTGCTGCTTTTGGCCTACCGTGCCGCGCGTGATGTGTTGCCGTCACGCCCGTTGCACCTGGCGGTGGCCGCCTTGATGATCCTGCTGGTTGCCGCAGCGTGGGCACCTCAAACCGGCGTGAGAGACCGTGTCGCTCTGGCTCACAGCAACCTGATGCAGTACGCCGTCGGAGAAGAGCGGGGGTCCTCGGTGGGGTTGCGCCTGGAAATGTGGCGCGCGGGTGGCCTGATGTTTCTCGAAAAGCCTGTACTGGGCTGGGGAGAAGGTCAGGTACAGCACCAGCGTGATGCGCTGGTGGCGGAGGCCGGCTTGCACCCGGGTATCAGCCGTTACGACCAATTGCACAGCGACATCATCGACACGGCGGCTCGCCGCGGCCTGGTGGGGCTTGGGGTGTTATTGGCTTTTTATATGGTGCCGCTGAGTCTGTTCTGGCGCCGTTTGGTCGACGGCGGGAGCCCAGGCGTGCGCGTGCTGGCGGCGGCGGGCATGATGGTGCCGGTCGCCTTCATCGATTTTGGCCTCACGCAATCGATGCTGCGCGATGTGCGGGGGCTGAGTGGCTACCTGGGCTTCTGCGTGGTGTGTTGGGCGGTGATGCGCAGGCATGAGAGGTTAAGACGCAGCGTCCACCCTTGAGAGGCTGCTGGTTCGAGGCTTCTGCGCGGTCGCCATGTTATGCTGGCATGAATCAGCACTTGTCCCAGGAGAGTGTCGTGTCCTCCACGCCCCGCAAGAAACTGTCCATCGGGATCCAGACCTTTGCCGATATCCGTGAAGGAGGCTACTACTACGTCGACAAGACCCCCGCGATCCACCGCTTGGTGGAGGCGGGCAAGTATTATTTCCTCTCGCGGCCGCGGCGTTTCGGCAAGAGCCTGCTGCTGGATACCCTGCGCTGCCTGTTCGAGGGCCGCGAGGCGCTATTCGAAGGGCTCTATATTCACGACAAGTGGGACTGGCAGGTTCGCTATCCGGTAATTCGCCTGAGTTTTGCCGATGGCGTGATGCAGAGCCGCGACGATATCGACAAGCGAATCCGCTATCTATTGCGCCACAATCGAGAGCGGCTGCGCATTGACGCGACCCAGGCGGAAGACATACCGGGTGAATTTGCCGACCTGATTCGCGGTGTCCACGAAAAGTACGGCCAGCGCGTGGTAGTACTGGTCGACGAATATGACAAGCCCATTCTCGACAACCTGCTCGATCCCGAGCGGGCCCGCGAGCTGCGCGAGGGGCTGAAGAACCTCTACAGTGTGCTCAAAGATGCCGACCCGCATCTGGCCTTCGTGCTGCTTACCGGTGTGTCGAAGTTCAGCAAGGTAAGCCTGTTCTCCGGCCTCAACAATCTCAATGACATCACGCTGGACGCTCCCTACGCGACTATCTGCGGCTACACCGACGACGACATCGACACGGTATTCGCCCCCGAGCTGCCGGGGCTGGAGCGAAGCCAGATCAAGCACTGGTACAACGGCTATCGCTGGGGCGGGCAGGAGGTTACGGCAGTTTACAACCCCTTCGACGTGCTGCTGCTGTTTCAAAAGCGTCAGTTCGGCGCCTACTGGTTCGAGAGCGCCACGCCCACCTTTCTGGTGGAAGTGCTCAAGCAGCGCGGGGTGTTTACTCCGGCGCTTACTGCCTGGCACAGCCGACCGGCGCTGCTGAGTCGCTTCGATGTGGATGATATCGCCACCGAAGCGCTGCTGTTTCAGACCGGCTATCTCACCCTGAAAGGGGTGCGCGAAGAGGTGCCGAATCGCCCCATCTATCGCCTGGGTTTTCCCAATCAGGAAGTGGAAGCCAGCCTCAATGAGGCGCTGCTGCCTGTGCTGGGGCTAAGCGACGATGCACTGGATGAGCTGATTCTCAAGTTGCCCGGCTTGCTCAAGGTAGCGGATATGGCCGGCCTGGAAACCTATTTCAAAGCCCTCTACGCCGGGCTGCCCCACGACTGGTACCGCAACAACCCCATCGCCCGCTATGAAGGCCACTATGCCAGCGTTTTCTACAGCCACTTTGCCGCGCTGGGGGTGAACGTGACGGTGGAGGACGCCAGCCACCACGGCAAGGTCGATATGACGGTGGATTTCGCCGGGCACCTGTACCTGTTCGAGTTCAAGGTAATGGAACAGCTGCCCGAGGGCAGCGCGCTCGAGCAGATCAAAGCCAAGGGCTACGCCGACAAGTACCGCGGCCAGGGCAAGCCGATCCATCTGGTAGGCGTGGAGTTCTCCCGCGAGCGGCGCCAGATCGTGGCGTTCGAGGTGGAAACTGAATAACCTAAGCGCGTTACTTTCATGATGTTCAAAGCATAGCGGAGCTAAATATTTTTTACCTTGGCCAGGGTAAAGCCGTTCTCTTTCAAGTCTTTTTTCATACGACTGATTCTGAAAGGGGCATTAAACACGCCGAAAGCGGCTGCCATTGTTGCTATGGCGAACAACGGCGTAAATGGCATCAAAATTATGGTGGAAAACGTTCCAAAGGTCATGAAGCCACAAAATAATGCGGCAAAAATATACTTTAGAATTTCGCCCTCTACGCTGGAAGGTAGATACCATGCCTCATTATCATCGGTCTTGATTCCTACGAGTACTCGCTGGAAAAATTGTGTGGTAAAAATGAAGGTACCACACACGTTGGGTACGACCAAGGGGTCGATCTGGTCTGGTACTAGTACGCGTTTTGCCTGCACTTTCTTTCCATCAGCACCTAAGAAAGAAAGGTAGTTATACCGGAACCACCTTCCCCCGTATGTTTGGCTGTATGACCCCGTCGTTTCAATGCACCCCTCTACTACTCGGGTGGATGAAGAAATACAGCCATGCGGTGAATAATGTTTGCTGAAGGCTGCCGCCGTCATGATGAAGAGAGCCGAAAAGTTTAGGTAAGCACCAAACGCAAGAGAAGCAGGTCTGGGTTCTCCCCAAACGAAAATGCTGTATTCCTGGAAACCATTATAGTAGCCTAAAGCAATGCCGCCAATGCTTGTGAGTGCCAAGGCTCGAATGAGTATTCTAGAACCGCCGTTGTAAAAAATTACGGCGACAATAAAAAGGAGCGGTACCATCCAAAGATGTAGCTTCTCAGCCCGTAAGAAGGGGGGAAGGTAGCCATAGTGATCTGAGTAAAACAGCGGGCTGAAGAGGGTCAGGGCGCCGACGATCGTGGCCAGCATGCCGATCCGATTCATTTTGCTGCCGCTGCTGGACGAAGAATTTTCTGGCTTAGTGGTTGTCTTGCCTTCCGTTTGCATGACGTTACCGGCGAATGGGCTATCCGTTATGGACGTTGTAATATCAGGCCATTTCAGCGTGACTCTTTTCTCAGAGTCGGCGTTATTACCTACCAGTTTTTCCGGCGGTAGCTCATAAATTTGTGTGGCGTTTACGCCAGCGATGACGAAATCTGCTCGCATTCCTGAGCTTGGTGTTGATTCGGATTTCCAATCGCTCTGCTGAAATTCGTAACGACTCCCATTGGTGTCGCGTATGATCCCTGTTTTGCTTGAGGCGTCGAAATGAAGTACTGTCCCTTCCATCGTCACACCTTTTCTTGTTGTGATTAATATACCCACTCTCCCGTTTCTTCAACCAACACGGTTTCGTTCTGCGTTACTTTGATGGCGCCAGCTTGATCTACGAAATAGGTAACGTTTCCGTTCTCGAATATGTAACCTAAGAAACGGCATGGGGTCACGCCGTCGGCACACATCACATGATGTGTTTGACCACTTAGTTCAATGTGGTTGCCGGATGTTTTGGATGTCCCGATATATGTTATGTCATCACAGACGACAACGCCTTCAGTACAGTTGTTTTTTATCTCGATGATATAGTTTTCTGTCACGAGAGTTTGAGCCATCGCCGTCTTTAACGAGAGTGAGGCCGTGACGAAAAGTATTGCCAATAGTGTTTTTTTCATTTTGTTCTCGCTATCACGTGGATACGTCACTTTGGTGCGATCCTGTTGCTTACAATTCTTTGCGTGATTTTAGCCACTTTCGCGAGAAGATGTGACTTGATATCGTGCTATTTTTACCATCTTGGTAGGGTTGATTGTTAATGCGACTTTGGCGATAGAGTATTAGAAATCTGCTTCTGCGTGCACCTGTGAGCTTCCAATAGTAACCAAGCAGCCCGGCCTTGGCCGGGCTGCTTGGAGGTTTACATCACGTTCTTGTAGAGTTTGCCAGCTTTCATGATCAGCAACAGCTGCTCTTCCGGCCGTGTCAGCACAGTGATGTCGTCGAGGGGGTTGCCCTCGAGCACCAGCAGGTCGCCGCGTGCGCCGGGAATGACCTCGCCGAAATCGCCGCTATGGCCATAGGCATCGGCCGCGTTGCAGGTAGCACTGCGGAGCAATTCGGCAGTGGGTATCACGTCCTTGCGCAGGTGGAACTCGTCCAACTGGTAGCGCTGCATGCGGCCCAGCAGGTCGGAGCCGTATAGCATCTTGACGCCGTGTTCTTGAGCCATCGCCAAAGCCTTGTGACCGGCTTCCAGAACGTCGTACACCTTGCGCTGCAGATGCTCGGCCATGCCAGCCTCGACCCCCTCTCTTGCCAGCGCATCGTAGGTGATCAGCGTGGGGGTCAGGTAGGCGCCATGCTCCAGGAACAGGCGGCAGCTCTCTTCGTCCATCAAATTGCCGTGTTCTATGGTCCGAACGCCTCGCGGAATTAGCCGGTTGATGGCGCGCGCAGTATAAGCATGGGCCATGGTGTGGATGTTGGCGGCCGTGGCTTCCTCGACGATGGCGTCGATCTCCTCCAAGGAGAACTGCGTGCTGTCGACCCGATCGGTGGGAGAGGCGACACCGCCGGATGCCATGATCTTGAGCTGGGTGGCGCCCTTGCGTATCTCGTCGCGGGCGGCTCGGCGCACCTCACTCACCCCATCGCACACCCGCCCGAGCCCGGCGCAGCAAAAGCAGCCTTCAAAGGTCTGCTGTCCCGCTCCGCGCATGTCGGCGTGTCCACCGGTTTGCGATAGCGCCCTGCCGGCATACATCAACCGAGGGCCGATCAGGCTGTCCTCCTCCAAGGCACTGGCAAGCCCGTGGTCGGCACCGCCGGCATCGCGCACGGTGGTGAAGCCTCGCATCAGCATGTCCTTCAACAGTTCGCTCGATTTGGCGCCTACATAGAAGGGGGAGAGCGTTTCCAGCAGGGCAAAGTTGGGCGTAATGGCCGTTACGTGGACATGAGAATCGACCATACCGGGCATAAGGTAGCGTCCGCGGACATCGATCACTTGGTCGTCCGCTCCTTCCAGGGCGGTGTCGCTGACAGCCACGATGCGGCCGTCCTGCACGCGCACCTGCCGGTCGGGCAATACTTGGCCATTGCGGGTATCGATGACGTTGGCATTGATGAAGCGAGTCGTTGTCATAGGAGTTTCCTTGTAGGAGCCGGGATGTCAAAACATCAACTGTGGCAAGAAGAGTGAGAGTGCCGGGATCAGCACGATCAACAGCAGGGCGACGATGTCCATCACGATGAACCAACTCACGCCCTTGAAGACTTCAGGCAGGGTGACGCTTTTACCGAGAGCGCCCTTGATCACGTAGACGTTGAGCCCTATAGGGGGCGTAACCAGGCCGACTTCGAGCAGCTTGACGACGATGATGCCGAACCACACCAGGTTGAGATCGGCCCCTTGCACCAGCGGCAGGATGAGCGGCAGCGTCAGCAGCAGCAGGCCAATGGAATCGATGAACATGCCGAGCACCAGATAGATCAGAGCAACGGCAAGCAGGATCCACCAGGTTTCGGTGCTCACACCGAGAATCAGCTCCGAGAAAGCGGCCGGCACGCCGCTCAGGGCCAAAAAGCGGGTAAAGAACAGCGAGCCAATCAAGATGATGAAGATGCTGGCGGTGCTGACGGCCGTGCTGATCAGCGCTTCCCTCAGCGCGCGCAGGGTCAGGGTGCGCCTGGTAAATGCGATGAGGGCGGCGATGGTAGTGCCTACCGCACCAGCCTCGGTGGGGGAGAAAATACCCAGGAAGATACCGCCCAGCACCGAGCCGATCAGCAGCGGCAACGGCCAGATGTCGCGAAAAGCGTCCCATTTTTCCCTGGCGCTGGAGCGCACGGCAGCATCGCCGGCCAGGCTGGGGTTGAGCTTGGTGCGCACCATGATCATGGCGATGTAGAGCAGCGCCGAGAGCACTCCCGGAATGAAGCCCGCCATGAACAGCTGGCCCACCGAGACCTGAGCATAAACCCCGTAAAGCACCAGTAGCACGCTAGGGGGGATCAGCGAGCCCAGCGTGCCGGAAGCGGCTACGGTGCCGGTGGCCAGGCCTTTGTCGTAGCGGTACTTCAGCATCTCGGGAACGGCAATGCGCGACATGGCCGCCGAGGTCGCCACGCTGGAGCCGGAGGCAGCGGCAAAAAAAGCGGAAGCCATCACGCTGGAAACCGCCAGGCCGCCCGGTAGCCGCGCCATGAAGAGGCGCATGGCATGAAACAGCCCCTGGGTCATGTTGGTCGAGGTGCACAGGTAGCCCATGAACAGAAACATCGGGGCGGCGGTTAGCTCCCAGGTGCCGGCGAAGTCGAAGGGCGTGGCGGAAATCATGCCCCAGGCCACGCGCATGCTGGTCATTTCACTGATGCCGATGATCGAAACCAGCCCCAACGCTATGCCGATTGGCACACGCAGGGCGATCAGGGCCAAGGCGATGGCAATGCCTGCCACGCCTATCTCGAGGTTGCTCATGGAAACTCCTAAAGGGCTTGACGTAAACGCAATGCCTTCAGCATGTTGGCGAAAATCGCCAGCATCATGGCGCCGAAACCGACGGGTAGCGCCCAGCGGCTGGGCCAGAGGTAAAAGCGGAAGTTGGCCATGGCCGTTTCCATGCGGGTGGTCGCACGCATGGCATCGAGATAGCTCTGGTAACAGAGCATGCCGAAATACAGCAGGCCGAGGCTGCAAGCAAAGAGATAAAGGATCAACTGCAGCGAAGCGGGAAGACGGCCGACCAGCACATCCACACTGATGTGCTCACGCTTGAGCTCGACGTACGCCAAGGGCAGGAATACCACGGCCACCATGTAATAGAAGGAGACCACTTCCAGCGTGCCGGGAAACGACTTGCCGAACAGATAGCGAAGTGCCACGTCCAGTGTGACATGCAGCGCCATGAGCAGCAGAAACAGCGCCGCCAGCGTCAGGGCGAGTTTGGCTACCCAGTCATTCAGTATCTCGATCGTTCTTGTCATTGTGTGGAACTCTCTTGGTGTTCTCCGAAGTGGAAAAACCCAATTCCAACAGGGTTCGTTTCCAGAACAACAGCATGTCCCGGTACAGCGCCGGGTCTTCACGCCAAATGCTCTGTGCCCCCATGCCGCGCATCATGCAGAGCGTGGCATTCAGCGCCACACGCTTCTCGTGCGAGCTGTGCTCGGCATTCATGACCAGCTGCTCCCAGATCTGCTCCAGGGAGGCGTTGAACGTCGTGGCCAAGGGCACCAGTACCTCCTTGATGGCCGGGTCGGTGCGTGCCGTGGTGAGAAACTCCAGCGTCACCATGTACATGTCGCCCTTGAAGTGCTCATGCAACGCCTGCAGCATGGTTTCGAAATCGAGCTCGCCTGCCTTGATGCGTGTCGCCATGTCCTGAACGCTCTCGACTTCCCTGTTGAGGATGTCCTCCAGTGCAGCCTGCATCAGCAACTCCTTGGAAGGGTATTGATGCAGCAGAGCGCCGCGTGAAACGCCGGCTTTCCGCGCGATGTCCACCGTCGAAGTGGCGCGAATACCTTTCTCCAGAATGCATTCGATGGTCGCTTGCTTGACCCGGCTCTGGGTTTGGCGTGAACGTTCTTCCTGGGTCTGGCGCTTGGTCATGGCAAATTCCGTTGGCAGCGGCCGCCTCGGTGAGGCGGCCTGAGCGAGACGGGTCAGTAGATCCCGTAGTCTGCCGGCAGCTTATCGAAGATTTCGCGCATTGCCAGAGCGGCGAGCGCCTCTTCATCGTTGCGGTCTACCTCACCCACCAAGCCTTGCCACTTCTCGTAGGTCGCAAGGAAGTCATCGATCAAGGCTTCGGCATCGTCGACCCCGTAGTTGTTGCGGGCCGTATCGTAGATGCCGGCCAAGGCCCTTTCACGGTACGCCTCGACCGAATCCATCAGGTCTTCGCCGGGTTCGTAGACGTTATTGCCGTGGCCTATCGCTTCTTCCAGAGCCGCATCGGCAGTCGCCAGGTACTGCACGATCATGCGCGTCATGGCCTTGGCGGTCGCCTGCTTGAAGACGTCCCGCTCGCCATCGCTCAAACCGGCCCAGAACTCGGAATTGAAGCCCCACTGAGGGCCCGACCAATACATGCCGGTGGGCAGCAGGGTAGTGTGCTGCGCCACTTCCCACAGCGAGCGGTCGATCAAATCGTTGGCCGCGTTGGAGGCGCAGTCCAGAGAGCCGCGATCCAGGCCGCTGTACATTTCGCTTGATGGAACGTTGACCGGTACGCCGCCGGCTTCCTCAACCCAGGCTGAAACGGTGGAACCCGCGGTACGAATGCGCTTTCCACGCAGCTCTGCCAGGGTGCGCACCGGCTCGCGGCAGAACAACACGTAAGGGGGCGTGTTGTAGGCGCCCAGGTAGACGATATCCAGCTCCTCCCACTCCGCCAGCTGGATCGGGTTGCGGGTGCTGAAATCGGTCACGGCCAGAATGCCGACAAGCGGATCGTCGAAGTTGAAGCCAAGTTCTTGCACCGCATTGGCGACCGGCATCTCGGAAGGGGTGTATACCGCAGCGTGGTGGGCTACCTGAACGATATTGTCCTGAATGCCCTGAAGGTTGGCGCGTGGGGCCAACAGCACCGTGCCGGTGTATACCTCGGGCTTCAGTTCGCCATTGGAGAGTTGCTCGACCGTTTCCGCCCACTCGATGTAGCCATAGCGGGAATGCGGATGTTGCTGGTCGTAGAAGGAATTGGCGATGAAGGAAGTGGAAGCCTGCGCCGTGGTGAAGAGGGCAGGTAGGGCCAGTGTGGTGACAGCCAGTGTCAGCGCCTTGCGTTTGCAGGTCATATTGTTCTCCCGTTCCGTATTGACGGCGGCTTTGTTGCTCTTGTGATCTCGCGTTGGCAGAGTTGGATAGCCAACGTACGAATGCCAAACTAGACTCTGCCAAAGAAAAAAACAAGCAGGACTGTTTGTTTTTTTCTTTGCAGCGCCAAGCTCGGTAGGTCGGCGAACATTAGCCACTTGGCTCGAGGAACGGTATGACGGGGAGTCTTCATGCAAGGGGATGGCGATGAACAGGCAAACGAATAGCGAGGCGTGGCTGGATGTACCGGGCACCTGGCGCGGCCTGGTCATGATGATGCCAGTCGCCACCTTCACGGTGGCTTTCGGTCTGGCCTTCGGGGTGGCTGCCGTGCACCATGGCCTGGCCAATTGGGAAGCGCTGCTGCTCAGCACCCTGGTGTTTTCGGCACCGTCGCAGTTTGCGGCGCTGGATATGTGGCACTCGCCCATGCCGCTGCTCGCGCTGGCCACCGTTACCGTGGCGATCCACACGCGTCATATGCTGATGAGTGCGGCGCTATACCCTTGGCTGCAGCCGCTTGGCCGTGGCCGGCAGTTTGCCTTGGTGGTGCTGATGAGCGACTCCAACTGGGCGATGGCGCTGGGTCAGTACCACCGCGGTGAGCGCAACCTGGGCATCTTGCTGGGCAGCGGCATTGCCCTGTGGGCGGCATGGATACTGGGTACTCTGGTAGGCGTGGCCTTCGGCGGCGGGATCGCCCAGCCGGAGCGCTTCGGCCTGGATGTGATCATGCTCTGCTTCTTCCTGATGATGCTGTTTGGCGGTCGGCCACGCCTGGTCATGGCTATGCCGTGGCTGGCGGCGGCCATAGCGGCGCTGGCGGCCTACCGCTGGTTGCCGCCTTACCTGCATGTCATGGTGGGGGGACTGGCCGGCGGCCTGGTGGCCGTGGTGATGCCCAGGCATGGAGAGGGGAAGCCCGGTTGATGAGCTCCATACCGCTGTGGCAATCACTGTTGGCCATCGGCCTGTTGGCGACTATCGCCTATGGTTCCCGCGTGCTTGGCTTGCTGGTCATGTCGAGAGTGCCCCTGGGCCCCAAGGTGCAGCGCTTCGTCGATGCCATGTCCACGTCGGTGCTGATCGCCATCGTGGCACCTTTGATCATGTTCGGCGACGGCGGAGCCCGCCTGGCTGCGCTGACAACGACACTGGTAGCCATCCTATGGCGTAGCCCGCTGCTCGCCATCGGCCTGGGCATGGCGGCGGCCGCTGCCTGGCGCTGGTGGCTCCAGGCAGCGTAAGACCGGGCACGGCCACCAGCGACGCTTACTCCCACATGGCGTCGAATTCTTGCCAGTAGTTCCTCAACTGGCGCTCTTTGGTCAGCTCGTAAAGCGAGTAGCGACGGTTGAGACGCGCACCGCCATCCCGGGTGAGCGGTTGCCAGGCGATGTCGGCGCGATCGCGGCTCGAGCGCACGAAGAAGGCATCGAGCGGGATCGAGAGATACAGCGCCTTGTCGAAGCTGCCCTCACCGAAGTCGTTGCCGACATCGGTGAAGGTGGCCCAGCCACCCACACGCACGCCGTTGGCGAATTCGCGAGAGAGATCGAACGTAACACCGTGGTCGCCCGCCAGATAGCGACCGACGCTGATCTGTGCCAGCAGATCCTCGAAGCCGGTATCGACATAGGCGCTGAGGTGGCCGGTCCAGGCCTGATAGTCGCGCAATTCGAAGCGTTGATCGAATTCGCGCTGGCGTACGCGGTTAATATCTAGGCCGAGTGCCCAGCGGCTGTTGAAGGGCCGATAGAGCACTTCGCCGCCCACCCCGGCGTACATCATCTCCAGCAGCCCGCCGTAGCCCAGCAGATACCAGTCGGGGGCGAGTTGCGCGGTGCGGGTGTACTGCAGTTGGGTGATGCCCGCATTGGAGCTGGCCAGGTAATCGCCGATATAGGTTCTCACCCGAGGCAGTTCCGAAGCGGCGATGTACTCGTAGCGGTCCAGGTTGTCGGCCAGGGTGACGTCTCCCCGTACCGACAGCCAGCCTTGGGCGTCCGTGTACCAATCCGCGTCGGCGTAAGCCGAGAGCCGGTACAGGTAGCCATCCGGGCCGCCGAAATTCTGTTCCAGCGCCGGGCCGATATGGTAATCGAAGCGGCGTGGTGTACTGCGGTAGAGCGTCTCGCCAGCGCTGGGTTCCAGCTGCGCGTGTACGTAAACGCCCTGCAGATGGTCGCTCGCAGCATCCGTCGAGGCCACCCCAGCCGCGAAGGAATCTCGCGGGTGCACGCTTTCACGCAGGGCCAGCCCCTGCGATTGCCAGCGATAGCGGAACTCGCTTACCTCCGGCTCGAGCTCAGCATGCAGGATGCGCCCCGCACGGCCCTCGCTGGTGGCCAGATTGCGATAGCGCAGCGGTTCGGCCGTCACTCGAACACTGTTGCCCTGGCGCGCCACTTCGGCAACCCGCATGCCGGCGTTGGCTTCCAAGGCTCGAGCAACCTGCTGCCAGTCGCCTTGCGGTGCAGCATCCAAGGGCATCGGGCGCGGGTCCTGCTTGGCCTGGGAGAGCCCCGCCAGGTTGGTGGAAATCGAGACCCCGGCCATGAAGACGTCGCCACGCTGCCAGCCGGCATGCAGTGAAAGACTCTCGCCAAGCTGCAGTCGCGAGCCGAGGTTGAGCCGCGACTCGCGGCGGAGGGGGGCGCTGGCCGGCTCGTTACTGTAGTCATTGCCTTCGTACTCGAGCTGTAGCACCAGCGGCTGCCACGGGGTTTGATACTCCACGCCGCCGAACAGAGCGGCCGGCCCACGGAACAGCTGCGAGATCTCGAACTGGCCGCCGCCTTCGCCATACTCCTCGGGCCGCTCGTCGAAGCGGCTGTCGAGCCAGCCAAGCGGTGAGCCGGCGTCGCCGCTGGCACCCAGGTAGCCCCAGCCCACGCCCAGAGAAAAATCGAATTCACCTAGGCGCTTGCTGGCCACCAGATACTCGGCGCCGAACAGGGTGGTACCGCCGGCATCGCGTAAGCCCAAGGCGACCTGAGGCCGATAAGGGCCTTCCTGCAGCAGCCGGAATTTGGCGTCCAGCCCTTTGTCGAGATAGTTGCGGTCGCCGGCGATACGCTCACCGTAGAGCCTGTCCTCTATCTCGACATAGCGAAAACCCGCTTCCAGCCATGGCGTGGGTTGAACGAATACCCCATAGCGACGGTAAGGCGCGGTACGGCTGAAGGTGGCGGCAAAGTGGCCCAGCGGCGCCATGCGCGCGGTGGGGGTTTGCATCAGGCCGACCCCGCCGAAATCGCTTTGGCCGGTACCCAGGGCCCATGCCGTCGGGCTGCACAGCAGCAGCGGGGCAAGGCCTGCATGGCAAAGCCAGGAGCCAACGCGCCTGGCAGCGCGCTGTCGGGCAGAACAAAAAATCATCGGGTAGGCCATAGGGTACAAACGTCACCGGGTAGGCGAGTGGCAAGAAAACGTACCAGCAGCCGGTTGACCAGGCTGCCCTCCAGGGTGCCGCCCATATCATGTTCCGGCAGCAGCAACACCAATCGGGCGCCGGGTGCCAGCGGCAGCGATTCCCGGTTCCAACTGGCAACGCCCAGCGTGGTGGTTTCGCCCAAGGGTGAAATCAGGGTCGCCCGGTCCAGGGTGCGATAGCCGTTGGCGGGCAACTGAGCGATGGCCCCGGCGGTGGTCATACCCGGCTGCCATGGCAGCCGGGATACGCCGTTGGAACCCCACACTTCCACCCAAGGTGGCGGCTCACAAGTGCCCAGATGAATCAAATTGCCGACTGGGACATTGCGCCGCAGCGAAGCGGCAAGCCAGGGAAGGTCGAGCCGCTCCGGAGAGCGGGCGGCTTCGGCAGGCAGACCTTGAACGGCGTGATGCCAAGCCTGCAGGTGGCGTGCCCCGGGCTCGTGTCCCATCAGTCTCAGGGTATCGCCCAGGCTGGCGAGCTCTCCCAGCAATTCCGCTCGAAGCGGATCTAGAACGCTGGCATCTCTAGTGCGCAGGGCGAAGCTATAGGCCCAATCGAGAGGTTCTTGCTCCTGGGCCTGCCACGCCAGCCATGCCTCGAGCAGCGTGGCGGGCATGGCACTGTCGGTCGGTGCTTCCCGCTGCGCGCTGGCGGCCGCGGGCCATAGCGAGAGCGCCATCAACAGGGCCACCCAACGTTGGCGTCGCGTCTTTGCACGGTCATACATGAGTGTCTATTCCCACCAGTGACGAGCCACCTGCCAGTGAATGCGTGGCGCCCCCGGCCAGGGGCGCTCATCCACTGCCCACAGCGTGAAGTCGTGAGGATCGCGCCACAGCTTCGAGCGCTGGCTTGGGCCGTGCTGCCACTGCAAGTGCTGAACACAACGCTGCAACAAGCGCTCACCCAAAGGCAGTCTGGTCGGTTCGGCTTCGGCACACTCGAGCGTGCCTTGGGCTACGCCGCGCTCGAGTTCACCTTCGGCATTGCGCCAATGGCGTACCAATTGGAAACGGGCTGGTGTTTCGAGCTGCCAAGGCAGTATCGAATCCGGGTAATGGGTCGCCATCAGGTCCTGCTCCAGCCCGCTGGTGGCGTAAAGACCACCGCCGTGCAGGGCCAGCATCATGCCGTCGGCCAACGGCCAGTAGCTGTGCCCACCCACTTGGGCGCCCATCACGGCCAAACCCTGCATGCCACCCATGCGCAACGACAGCGAAGCGTAAGGGATCTCGGCTGCCTGAGCGGGCAGCCCGTTTCGCTGGGGCAGCATCGTTTGCAATGAGGTCCCAAGCGGGCTCAGGCCGTCGCTGGCGCAACCGGCCAAACCGAGTGTGGCCCCACACAACAGCAAGACCGCCCGGAGGCGGCCTTGCAAAGGCAGGCGATATTGCGCAAACCGCATCACTGGGTGCCGGTGGTTCCTGTGGTACCCGTACCACCGCTGCTGGAACCGGATGAGGCCACAGCGGCACCTACGGCAACGGCACCCGCTACGGCAATACCCGCCAATGCCGCAGTGGAAAGGCCGGTAGCTGCGCTCAGGCCTGCCAGGCCGCCGCCAGCGGCTGCACCGCCTGCGCCGCTAGCGGCTGCACCGCCTGCGCCTGCGCCTGCACCGCCTGTTGTAGCCGTGCCACCAGCAGCGGTACCCGTACCGGTCGTTCCGGTACCCGCCGTTCCAGCAGCTTCCTGAGCCATAGCCAACGGAGAGAGCAGCATGCTCGTGAGAGCTGCCACCGCAATAACCTTGATCTTCATTCCGAGACTCCCTGTGCACGTGGCGTCGCCAAGTGGCGACTGTTACTAAAAGTTACAAATCTGAGGCTTGGGTCATATGATGTTAACGCCATGAGAATGCTCATGCCTAGCACTCTTTGCGTATGGGTCTTTCGGTGTAAGCCAAAGACTACAAGAGTTGTAGGAGATCTACGCAAAGCATAGAAAAAATGACCAGAGGCATGGTCTCCATGTAATGCGATGTGTAGTATCGCCACGTTTCTCTACGCCTAGGTGTTCGCCTTGTCGCATATTGGCGACACCAGCAGGCCGTGACTCAAGTTAACAGGCTCCTCTGTCAGCGCCTTCGTGCTGACAGGGAGGGCTTTTTCCGGCCTCGGGGATGCGCCAACCAACACCCCGGGGCGGTAGCGTGTCTGAACGAAATGCAAGGGGCTGGCTGAATGCAACACACTCTTTTTTCACGGTTCGCCCTGCTGGCTTGCGTGGGTCTGCTGGCCGGCTGCGCCTACGCGCCTGGCGGGCATATCCACTCCCGAGCCGAAAGCGCCCCGCTCGACGATCTGGTGGAGATCCGTCCGATCACCCCAGGGCTGCTGCGTGCCCAGCAGCCAGCCCCCAGCAATGCCGACATGCGCCGCCTCAGCGATACGTTGCTGGCCGATGTGGAAGGCTACGACTACCGAATCGGCCGGGGCGACGTGCTCAGCGTCATCGTTTACGATCATCCGGAGCTGACGATACCCGCCGGCGGCGAGCGCAGTGCCGCCGAGTCCGGCAACGTAGTGCACAGCGACGGGACACTCTACTATCCTTACATCGGCCGGTTGCCGGTGGCAGGCCGCACGGTTTCGGAGGTGCGCGATACGATTGCCGCTCGCCTGGCCACCTTCATCGCCGACCCTCAGGTGGAAGTGCGGGTGGCCTCCTTCCAGTCGCAGAAGGTGCTGGTCACGGGGGAAGTCCAACAGCCAGGGCGCCAGGCCATCACCAACGTGCCGCTCACCGTGCTCGATGCCATCAGCCATGCCGGCGGGCTCAATGAAGCGGCCAGCTGGCACGAGGTGACGCTGAATCGCGACGGCGAAGAGTACCGCATCTCCCTGTACGACATGCTCTATCGCGGCGAGCTGAATCAGAACCGTGTACTACGCGACGGCGACGTGCTGCACGTAGCCGACAACATGGCCCAGCATGTCTTCGTCATGGGCGAGGTGGGCGAGACCCTAAGCCTGCCCATGGGCCGTTCGCGGCTCTCGCTGACCGACGCGCTGGCCCGGGCCGGCGGTTTCAACGAGGGCAGTGCCAATGCCAGCGGCATCTTCGTAATTCGTGAGGCCGCACCCGAAAGCGGCCAACTGGCCACCGTTTACCAGCTCGACGCACGCAACGCCACGGCCATGATGCTGGGTACGCGCTTCCAGCTCGAACCCAACGACGTGATCTACGTGACCACCACGCCGCTGGGCCGCTGGAACCGGGTGATCAGCCAGCTGCTGCCGAGTATCACCGCGGTGTATCAGGTCACCCGCGCCACGCGAGATATTCGAGACCTGCGAGACGATTTCTAATGTTCCAGCGTATTCTCGTCGTCTGTATCGGCAATATCTGCCGCAGCCCGGTGGCCGAAGCCATGCTGCGGGAACGGTTGCCGCATCGCGAGTTCAGCTCCGCCGGCCTGGGAGCGCTGGTGGGGCGGGGCGTAGAACCCACCGCTCGCGAGCTGGCCGAAGCCGAAGGGCTGGACGTGTCGGCCCACCAGGCACGGCAGCTCACCCCGGCGCTGCTGCAAGCCGCCGATTTGATTCTGGTGATGAGCGACGGCCAGCGCCACGCCGTGGCCGAAATGGAGCCAGCCGCCTTAGGTAAGACCATGCTGCTGGGCCGCTGGCTCGATGGTGGCAAAGGCCGCGAAATCCCCGACCCCTACCGCAAGAGCCGCGAAGCCTTCGAGCACGCTCACGAGCTGATCAAGCAAGCCACCGAAACCTGGGTCGGCAAGCTGTGAGCCACCACTTCACTTCTCTCTTTTAACGTGTTGTTTTTCTTCAAGCTTCAGCTTGTCACTGCACTAGCTTGAAGCTCACGGAGTACCCATGTCAGAAGTAGCTCAGCCCACCGCTCCGGCCCCCCAGGCGCCGGCCGACGATGAAATCGACCTGGGCCGCCTGTTCGGCCTGCTGCTCGACCACAAATGGTGGATCGTGGCGATTACGGCGCTGTTTACCGTGCTCGGTGTGGCCTATGCCTTGTTGGCCACGCCCATCTACCGTGCCGATGCCCTGGTGCAGGTGGAGAGCAAGGCCGGCCTGAGCAATCCGCTGCAGGACATGCGCTCCATGCTCGGCGAAGAGACCAAGGCCGAGGCCGAGTTGGGTATCCTGCGTTCACGCTTGGTGCTGGGCCGTGCCATCGAGCAGGAGCGGCTGGACGTGACGGTAACGCCGCGTCGCCTGCCGCTGGTGGGCGACTTCCTCGCCCGGCGTGGCCTCGAGCGACCGGCCTTCGTCGATCGGTACGCTTTTACCCGGCGCAGCGTATGGGCCGGCGAGACCCTCAACCTGGGCGAGCTGCGTGTCGGCCCTGCCTTCCAGGGTCAGCCTTTCGTGTTGCGGGTGCTCGATGGAGAGCGTTACCGCCTCAGCCTGGAGGGCGAGGTGCTGGGAGAGGGCCGGGCAGGGCAGAACGAAAGCTTCCTCGGCGGCCAGGTGGATCTTCGCATCGCCGAAATAATGGCTGCCCCGGGGGCCGAGTTCACCCTGGTGCAAGAGCCGCTGCTCGACGTAATCAACGACCTGCGCTCGCGCTTCAGCGTCAGCCAGCAGGGGCGCGACAGCGGCCTGTTCGATCTCTCCGTGAGAGACGCCGAACCAGCCCGCGCAGAGCGCACCCTCAACGCCATCAGTCAGGTGTACCTGACCCAGAACATTCAGCGCCAAAGCGCCGAGGCCGAGCAGAGCCTCGAGTTCCTCGAGCGACAAGCGCCGGAAGTGCGCGGCCAGCTGCGCCAAGCGGAAGACACCCTGAACGCCTACCGCATGCAGCAAGACAGTGTCGATCTCTCGCTCGAAACCAAGGCCATTCTCGACCGGATCGTCAATCTGGAAGCCCAACTGAACGAGCTGGAGTTCTCCGAGGCTGAGATCTCGCGCCGCTTCACCCCCAGCCACCCCACTTACGCCGCCCTGCTCGAAAAGAAGCAGCAGCTCCAGCGCGAGCGCGCTCAGCTCAACGGCCAGATCAACAACCTGCCGGAAACCCAGCAGCAGATGCTGCGCCTCACCCGCGACGTGGAAGTGACCCAGGAGATCTACGTTCAGCTGCTCAACAAGATGCAGGAGATGAACATCGCCCGGGCCAGCACCGTGGGTAACGTGCGCATTCTCGATGGTGCCATGGTGCAGCGCCAGCCTGTAGAGCCGAGAAAATCGCTCATCGTGATCATCGCCACCTTGCTGGGGGGCATGGTGGCGGTGGGTGTCGTGCTGGTGCGCGGCCTGCTCAACCGCGGAGTGGAATCGCCCGCCCAGATCGAGCAGGCCGGGCTGCCGGTGTACGCCACCGTGCCGCTCTCCAATGAGCAGAGCAAACTCACCGAGCGGGTGCGGCGGCGTCAGGAGCGCAAGGGCAGGGCGGTGCCCATGGCACTGCTGGCCGAGCGTGCCCCGGCGGATACCTCCATCGAGGCGCTGCGCGGCCTGCGTACCAGCCTGCACTTCGCCATGATGGAGGGCAGCGACAATCGCCTGGTGATCACCGGCCCCAGCCCTGGCATCGGCAAGAGCTTCGTTTCCATCAACCTGGCAGCGGTGTGCGCCCAGGCCGGCCAGCGGGTGCTGGTCATCGATGCCGACATGCGCAAGGGGCATATTCATTTTGCCTTCAAAGGCAGAAGCGAAGGCGGGCTCTCCGAGCTACTGGCCGGCAAGGCCAACTTGGACGAAGTGCTACGCACCACTACCCAGGAAGGGCTGAGCTACCTTTCACGCGGCAGCGTGCCGCCCAACCCCTCGGAGTTGCTGCTTACCCAGCGCTTCAGCCAACTGCTGGAAGAGGTCAGCCAGCGCTTCGACCTGGTCATCATCGATACCCCGCCGGTATTGGCCGTGACCGATGCTGCCGTGGTGGGCAAGCAGTGCGGTACCACCATGATGGTGGTGCGCTTCCAGCACAACCCCATCAAGGAACTCGAAGTGGCCCGGCGCCGCCTGGAAACGGCCGGGGTTGAAGTGAAGGGCTGTGTTCTCAACGCCATCGAGCGCAAGGCCGCCACGGCCTACGGCTACGGCTACTACAACTACGCTTACAAGTAACACTGAGCCTACAAGTAACTCCGATACCGATAATAAGCCCAAAAAGCCCTAGCAACCCCTAACTAGCCAAAACATACCGCCGCTACGGCGGCGGTGTGTTGCGACTCAGTTCGTAACAGCAAATATACGCATACTCATCAGGGCGATAATAACCACCAACGTAACGCCCGCAAGGATCAGCGAACACAGCGCACATGACACCGTGCGCTTGGCAGGGAACATGGAACTCTCACACCCACGCATGGGCCACCATGCGCTGCTACCCGTGCCTGCGAGAAGCCAAGGCATGGCGCACCTTCCTCTCTGTCGTGTGGAGATTGCCGCCTCGCGCGCGTGCTCCTGCCACACCCTGCCTGTCGCTCCCGTTCTTCCCCTTTCATCTAATTCCACAAGCCGGGAAGAGGTAATCATGTATGACATGCTGAGCGAAAGCAGGGGCAAGTATCGTCACGACTTGCGCAAGGAAATTCACGAACATCCCGAGGCCGTGATCAGAGCCCTGGCGGACAAGCTCTCCCCGCGAGGCGAGCTGTGGTTCGACAGCCTGGGGCCCGGCGCCATGAAGCTGTTGAGCGAGGTGCGCCAGGTACAGATCGTCGCGAGCGGTAGCAGCTACCATGCCGGCATGGTGGCTTGCTACTGGCTCGAGGCCGTGGCCAAGGTGCCCTGCCGGGTGGAGGAGGCCAGTGAGTTCCGCTACCGGCGAGGAGTCGTCATGCCCGGTACGCTGTGCCTCTTGATTTCGCAATCGGGAGAAAGCGCCGCCACACTGGCAGCGCTGTACGCCGCCAAGGGCGAGCCTTACCTCGCTACGCTTGCCGTTTGCCACACCCCCGGCAGCCGACTGGCCAGTGAGAGCGAGCGCTGCATGTTCACCCACGCTTCCTTGGAACATGGCAAACCTACCAACAAAGGCTTTACCGCTCAGCTTGCCGTGCTGGCCTGGCTGGCACTGGCCATCGGCCGCCAACGTAGAGTGCTGGATGCCAACTCCCTGGCGGAGGGCATCGAGGCGCTACACGCTCTGCCGGAACAGCTCTACCAAGTGCTGGAGCTGGAGCCCACCATTGCCGAACTGGCACCGCTGCTCGCCACCAAGCACAAAGTCCTCTTTATTGGCGAAGGCAGCCATTACCCCATAGCACGAGAAGCCGCCTATAAGCTTAAAGAGTTGGCTGGCATTGACGCCGAAGCATACGACCCTAGCGAATTGGAAAATGCGCGGCAGGCATTGATGAAAGGCGATATTGGAGTGGTAACGGTGGCTCCCAGTGGCATGAGCAGCCAGTTGGAGGTGCGTGCCCGTGGCAGTCAACTGATTAATTTTTCTTGCGAACATGCCAAAATATTAGATAGTGAGAGAATCAATAATTTGTCTTTACCTAAGTTTTCTAAGATGACGTCACCGATTATCTATTTCGTTGCAATGAAGTTGCTCAGATATTACATGGCTCTAGTGAAAGGCACCGACGTGGAAAAACCTCGTGATATATCTGGGTTGGCTGCGGCCAAATGAGATTGGTAATCATGTCTATAGGTTTAATTTCACAAGCAAAACGAGTTGTTGGTAGTAAGTTTTTTCGTAACGTAGCTGTCGTGGCGAGTGGCACCGCTGGGGCACAGGTCATTACGATGGCATTCACGCCAATCATAACACGTCTATATGGGCCAGAAGCCTTTGGTGTTTTGGGTACGTTTACTGCGATCCTGGCTGTACTCGCCCCTTTGGCAGCACTGAGCTATCCGATAGCCATCGTTCTGCCGAAGCGCGATGCTGATGCTATTGGGCTTGCCAAGCTATCGCTCGGCATCGCATCGGTCATGTCACTTCTGGCAGCACTGATTCTGACGCTATTTAAGTCGCCAATCGTCGACATCTTTAATCTCCATACTGTCGAACCGTTCATGCTGTTGCTGCCTTTCGCTATGCTCTTTTCAGCGACCATGGCGATAATGAGCCAGTGGGTAATACGTAAAAAACTCTTCAAAATCAAGGCCAAGGTGGCTGTCCTGCAGTCGCTTTGGCTTAACACGGCCAAGGCGGGCATTGGCCTGTTTTCTCCTCTGGCAGCGGTGCTTGTGGTGCTGGCTACTGTGGGCAGTGCGCTTCATGCACTGCTGCTCTGGGCTGGCGTGCGCAAGAGTGCTGATGGGCAGCTCGGTGAGTGTAGTGGTCCTGTTACAGATGGGTGTAAGGCACTAGCATGGCGGCATAGAGACTTTGCATACTACCGCACTCCGCAAATTGTTCTTAATGCTGCATCTCAGAGTTTGCCTGTATTGATGTTGGCGAGCTTTTTTGGTCCTGCGGCAGCAGGATTCTATGCGTTAGGAAGAATGGTATTAGGAGTACCTTCAGCGTTGATCGGAGAGTCATTGGCAGCTGTGTTCTATCCAAGGGTTAACGAGGCCATTTATAATGGTGAAAATGCGTTCAGGTTGCTTGTTAAAGCAACAATTGCGCTAGCCATTATTGGTGTTTTGCCATTTGGATTGGTGGTTGTGTTAGGTCCGAATTTGTTTACTCTAGCCTTTGGTTCTGAATGGTCTATGGCAGGAGAATACGCTCAATGGTTGGCATTGTGGAGTTATTTTGGATTCATAAATCGCCCCAGTGTTAGCGCCATTCCAGTGCTTGCATTGCAAGGCCTTTTTTTGCTTTATGAAGTGGCAAGCGTCGCTTTTCGTATAATGGCTCTTTTTGTTGGTTTCATTGTTTATGACAGTGCACTGGTAGGAGTTGCATTATTTAGTGTTATTGGTATTGTGCTTAATTTTTCGCTAATCGCCGCAACATGTGCTGCGGCGCATAAGCGTAATGTGAGCGTGCATGACTACTCACTGCGTCCATAGTGATGGTGCTATAAGCTAACTAAAATGTTGGCTAGCTGAGGTACCACATGTCACGTCGTCATTGTACCAGTGAGCTCAAAATTTTGTCGTGAATGCTAGATTGCCGAAATGCGATTTTTATAACTTGCTTCGCAATAGGCTATTCCGTGAAATTTTTTTAAAGAGAGCTTAACCGTTTT